>JBDTQY010000080.1:0-4475 GCA_039931955.1 Chloroflexota bacterium | reverse complement strand
GGAGACCTGGAGCACGCTGAGCGCCTGTTCCAGCAGGTCGCCGAGGCCGACCCGCGGAACGCGATCGCCGTGGTGGGGCTGGCGAAGGTCGCGGCCGCCCGAGGCGATCACGCTGCTGCCGCCGAGCTGGCGCAACGGGCTCTCACCATCGACCCGGACGAGGCCGCCGCGCTCCGTCTCGTGGCGGCCACGCGCGAGGGTGCCGGGGGCGCGGACGCGGCCGCCTCGGAGCCGACGAGTGGCGTGGCCGCCTCGGAGCCGACGAGTGGCGTGGCCGCCTCGGAGCCGCGTGCCCCCGTAGCTTCCGCCGGTCCGCTCGCTGGTCCACCCGCCGATCCACCCGCTCGCCGCTCCCTGCTCGGCTGGATCCGCTCACTCCTCGGGCTCGGGACCTGAAGGTCGTCGACGCCATGCCGCCATCCACGTGCGTGTCCGGGCCCGGCTCCACCCGTATGCTGGGAACATGCGAATCCTGGTGACAGGCGGTGCCGGCTATGTCGGTTCGGTTTCGGTTGAGCGCCTGCTCGCAGCGGGCCACGAGGTCGTGGTTCTCGACGACTTGTCGGCCGGCCACGCAAGCGCCGTTCCGTCGCCGGCACACCTCAGCCGGGGAACGTTCGGCGACCGGAACATGGTCGCGCACCTGCTCCGGGATGAGCGAATTGAGGCAGTCCTTCACTGCGCGGCGAAATCGCTCGTCGGGGAGTCGATGCGCGATCCGGCGCTCTACTACGCGAACAACGTCGTGGGCGGCGTTGCACTGCTGGACGCCATGCGCGACGCCGGCGTCATGCGGATCGTGTTCTCGTCCACCGCGGCGGTCTACGGGGTCCCGGAGTCGTCGCCGATTACGGAGGACGCGCCGCTCCGACCGATCAACGCGTACGGCGATTCGAAGCGTGCCTTCGAGGGAGCCATGGGCTGGTATGCGACGGCGTACGGCCTGCGCGCCGCCAGTCTTCGCTACTTCAACGTGGCTGGTGCCTCAGCGACGAACGGGGAAGTCCACGACCCCGAGACGCACCTGGTGCCAAATCTCCTCGCCGCGGCAGCGTCCGGCGCGCCCGCCACGCTCTTTGGCGAGGACTACCCGACGCCGGACGGAACGCCGGTCCGCGACTACATCCACGTCATGGATCTCGCCGATGCGCATCTCGCTGCGCTTGAGGCCACGGCGCCCGGTGATGCGCGGACCGATGTTCTGCTCCTCTGCAACCTGGGGAGCGGCGGCGGATTCAGCGTGAAAGAGGTCCTGGAGGCGGCCGGTCGCGCGGTTGGTCGCCCGATCCCGCACGCGGTCGGCCCTCGGCGGGCAGGCGATCCGCCGATCCTCGTCGCCGACATCGAGCGTGCGGCCACCGTGCTCGGCTGGACCCCGCAGCGCTCAACACTCGACGAAATGATCGGCTCGGCCTGGTCCTGGCGCGAGGCTCACCAGCCCGGCTAGCGTAACCACGCCCGCCGCGCGCCGGCACGGGCCGGCACGGGCCGCTTCGGGCCGCCGCGGGCTGGCGTGGGCCGCGGGGCGCGGGGCGCGGCGCGGTGGCGGACAAGGACGAGAGAGGGCCCGGAGGGGCCTCAGCCCGCTTTCGCCATCGCGATCCGTTCGTGATCGACCTCGTTTATCAATTGGGCCACGTTTGTGCGTGGCGGTGCCGCGAATCCGCCAATTCGGTGAGGTCGCCGAGCGCGGACATCCCGGATCTGATGAATGTGATCAATCACAGCGCGCGCCGCTGCTCGCGGGCGGCACCCGCGCGCCGCTGCTCTGCGCGGGGCCCCGGGACCCGCGGCCCCGGCACGGCCCCATCACCCCGCCGCTGCTAGCGGGGCTCGAGCGGGGCGGACGCGGGCGAGAGGCGGTCAGGCGGAACATCGATCTCCACTTCGCCGGAGCCGTCCCAGACGTCCGATACCGGTCGGAGCAGCCAGGCCCCGATGAGCATGGTCACGAGCAGGCTCAGGACGGCCAGTTGGTACGCCCCGTTGCCCAGCGTGTCGAAGGTCCACAGCAGGATCAGCCCGTATAGCAGCTGGCCGATGACCTGGGAGCCCTTGCCCACCAGGCCGTATAGCCCGAAGAACTCGCCGAGTCGGGCCGGTGGCGAGAGTCGGAGCATGAAGACACGATCCGCGACCTGGACGCCACCGAGCCCGCTGCCGAGGATGGCCCCGGCGATGAGAAACAGCGCGATCCCGATCGACCCACCGATTCCGATGGAAATGCCACCGAGCACCAGACCCACGGCCCAAGACCAGAGGACCGCCATGAGCGTCCGCTTCGGGCCCCATCGATCCACCAGTCGTCCCCAGCCGAAGCTGGCCGCCACGGCCACCACGGTCAGGCCGAGAAGGACCAGGTTCGCGACGGTCGGCGTCATCCCCATCGCGTGGACGGTCACGACACTCATGACCACGATGACGGTGTTGACCGCGTCCGAGTAGAAGAAGCGGCCAACCAGGAAGCGTCCCAAGCCCGGAACGCCACGGGCATGTTCGATCGTCTTGAAGAGCTGCCCGAATGAACCTGCGACCTCGCTGCGTGACAGCTTCTCCCCCGTCGACTTCTCCTTGACGAAGACGAAGATCGGGACGGCGAAGAAGGCAAACATGATCGATGAGAGCCGGAAGCGATCCTCCACCGGCACGTCGAGCAGGAAGATCGCGAGGCCCACGACGATCGTCCCCATGTACCCGACGGCGACGCCGATGCCGGACAGCATCCCGCGCGTCTCGTGCGTGCTCACCGTGCGAAGGGTCGCGTCGTAGTAGATCAGCGAGGCCTGGTAGGCAAAGTTGGCGACGATGAAGAGCACGAGGCCGCCCGTCGCTCCGACATCGGCGATGAAGGCCGTCGCTCCGACACACAGCACCGTGAACACCAGCAGGAACGGCAGGCGCCGCCCTCCACGATCCGAGAGCGCACCGAGGATCGGCGAGACGATGGCATTCAGCCCGACGCTGACGACGATGCCCACGCTGAGCAGGAAGTTGCCGTCCCGCTCACCGAACTGGCCCGTCTCGGTCAACCACAGCCCGATGGCCCCGGAGACGACGGCGAAGCTGAAGATCGTGTTGGCGAAGTCGTACATCGCCCAGGCCGCCGGGACGCGGGCCATGCCGGACGGCGTGAGGCGCGCGAGGCCACGGCTCGGGGCGGACAGACGATGCCTGAGTGCGGCGAGACGCTGCATGGGTCGGTTCTCCCGAAGAGATGGGGCAGACGGTTCGGGGTCGGCGGTTCAGGGTGGGCGGTTCGAGGGTTCCGCCGATCATAGTCGGCGGGCGATTGCCCAGATCGGTCATTTCGTCGGCCGGCGGCGCGTCGTCGGCCCGGGGCGCGCGATAGGATGCGGTCATGCAATCGCAAGCAGGCCAGGTCCGCCCCGAAGACCTGAAGCCCATGCCGTATGGCCGGGCCAAGCTCAAGGACATCAAGGACGAGTTCTTCGAGCCGATCTGGGGCGGCCGGCGGGGCCTGGTGGATGTCTTTGGCGACGACATCGGCGTGCGTGACGAGCAGGGCGTCCCGGTCGAAGGCTACGACGCGCTGCGGGCGGACATCCGAGCCAGCGTCACTGCAGATGAGGCCGTTCTTGACGGGTACCTGCTGCCGGCGCCACTCCGGGACACGATCGGGGCCGAGATCAGCGTGGGGCTCAAGTCCGTGCCGACGGCCAGCCAAATGGGACGGCACATGCTGATGGGCAGCGTGGGTGTCGAGCGCAAGGACAACCTCGACGCCGCCGCGATGCGAGATGTACCCGTGGAACCGTCGATGCCGACGGCATTCGTCGCGATCGACCTCCTCTGGCTGGATGGCCAGCCGCTCATCGATGTCCCCCTGGCCGAGCGAAAGCGGTTGCTCGACGCGGTTGTTCGGGACAGCGAACTCGTTCGCCGGACCGTGGCCGTCCGCGCGCCCGCCTCGGCCTGGTACGGCCAGTGGCGTGCCTTTGGCTTCATCGAGATGGCGATCAAGGGCGCCAACAGCCGCTATACGCCCGGTATGCCGAACGGCCAGTGGGCGACCATGCTGATCCCGAAGCGCTGAGGATCCGCGGACCGCACCTCGCGGCGGCCTCGGGCCGAGCCTCGACCGGACCTCGCTGCGCCGGCCCTCCGATGGTAGGGTGAGCACATGCCCCAATCGATGCTGACGCCGGCGATCCGCGAACAGATCGCCCTCCTCGACCGGGCGGACATCATGGTCGGAATCCCGAGTTTCAAGAACGCCGGGACGATCGGCTACGTGGTTCATGCCGTCCAGGCCGGCCTCGTCCAGTACTTCCCGGATCTGCGCCCGGTGGTGGTCAACTCGGACGCCGGCTCGCCCGACGGCACGCAGCGCGTGGTTGTCGAGACGGAGCCCCCGGACTACATCGAGGAGATCCTCCTCGTCCGCCCGCGCAACAAGCTCGCCCGGGTATCCCTGACCTATCCCGAAATCGATGGCGTTGGCGGCAAGGGCGCTG
>JBDTQY010000079.1:0-4432 GCA_039931955.1 Chloroflexota bacterium | reverse complement strand
GACGCTGGCATCGGCGACACCGGGGGTCTTCTTGAGGAAGCGCTCGATCCGGTTGACGCATGACGCGCAGGTCATGCCCTCGATCGGGAGGACGATCTCGATCGGCAGCAACCGAGGGTCGCCTGAACCCTGCTTTGTTGTTGGGACGTCGGTCATCGGTGTCCCTGGCGCCAGTTGTTGCCCATCACCTACATCGACGGGACGTACGTGGGATCGAGGTAGCGGCCGGGGTCCTCACCAAACTCGAGTTTGCAGCCGCGCCCGCAGAAGTAGTAGGTCACGCCCGCGTGCTCAGCCACGAGGTCCCGACCAGTTGCCGTCGTGATCTCCACGGTCATCCCGCACACCGGGTCGAGCGCTGAACCCTCGCCTGGCACCGCAGCGGACTCGTGACCGCCGGCCATGTGGAGTTCCTTATCCATGTCCAACATCCTCCGAGGCGCCGCATGAAACCTGCTTCGGGTCGAGCGCGGCGTGATACTCCATGGGAGTATACCAGTCGAGTCACCTCGGCGGCCGATCAGGTGCTGTGGGACCATCCCGCAGGTGAACCCCGTCGATCTCCTGGCCATCGGCCTGCTCGTCTTCTCCGTGATCCTCGGCGCGCGTTCGGGCGCCCTCCCGCAACTCGGCGGCCTGGTGGGCGCCGGCGTGGGCGTCGCCGGCGCCTTGAACCTGATCCCCCTGCTTCGCCCGTACCTCGACGGTGAGGTTGCGGCTCTCCGTATCGGCGCCGTGCTGACGATCGTGCTCCTGAGTGTCGGCATTGGCGAGATGACCGGGGCCCGTTTCGGGCGCCACCTGTCGGGTCGCCTGGGTGGAGGATTGCTCGGGTTGCTGGACCGCCTCACTGGCGCCGTGGTGGGGGCAGGCCAGGGCGTCCTGATTGTCTGGCTCCTCGGTGGGACCCTCGCAACCGGGCTCCTGCCGACGCTTCGACGAGACGCCCAGACCTCGGTCGCGGTCCGGGCGATCGACGTGTTTCTCCCCGCGCCCGAGGAATTGATCATCGGGCTGACCGCAACCCTGGATCAGTCCGGGCTTCCGGATGTGTTTCTCGGCCTGGAACGCCTGCCTGCGGACCCAGTAGCGCTACCGGGCAGCTCGGTCGTCGCGCGACTCGGGCAGCGCGCCCTTGGCTCGACGCCACGGATCGAAGCCAACGCCTGCGACTACCGTTCCACGGGCAGTGGCGTCGTCGTCAAGGCCGGCTACATCGTCACCAATGCCCATGTCGTGGCCGGTTCGCGGTCGATCCGCGTCGTGACCTCGAGCGGATCGTTCAAGGCGGTGCTCGTGTTCTTCGATCCGCGCCAGGACATCGCCGTCCTGAAGGTGGCGGGGCTGCAGGCCAGCCCACTGTTCATGGCGGCCGAGGACCCGGTGCGTGGTGCAACGGGCGCCACGGTTGGCTATCCCAACGGCGGAGCGGCGGCCATCGAGCCTGCCGCCGTTACTGCGACGTATACCGCGGAGGGGCTGGATATCTACGGGGCGGCCCGGGTTCCCCGGGAGGTCATCGAGTTGCGAGCGGATGTCCTGCCCGGTGACAGTGGTGGGCCCCTCATCCTGACGGACGGTACGGTGGGCGGGATCGTGTTCGCCAAGTCACGGGCGGACGCGGCCGTGGGCTATGCACTGTCACCGACGACCGTGGCAGCTACGATCACGCCTGCTCTCGGCTCAAGTACGCCGGTCGCAGCCGGCCCGTGCCTCCACTGAGCGAATACCATCACGAGGTGCATCACCCAGTGCCGTCGGGCGCGATGACTCGATCCTGGGCTCCGGGGCAGTCGGCGTCGTACGCTGGAATTCCTGGTGACGACCTGGGCCGCGGAGGGATGCCCGGCTGAAGAAGCCGGCGCCCACGCCTACACTGGCGTCGAACGATCCGATCACGTCGCGAGGACCCGATGCCCGATCGACCACTCCCCTACGACCGTCCCACAGACCCGGGAAAGCGGCACTCTGCCGCGCTGACCGACGGGCCCGACCGTGCCCCGGCGCGGGCCATGCTGAAGGCGATCGGGTTCACCGACGACGATCTGGCCCGCCCGCTCATCGGCGTGGCGACGACGTGGATCGAGACGATGCCCTGCAACTTCAATCAGCGGCGCCTGGCTGAGTTCGTCAAGGAAGGGATCCGCGAGGCCGGCGGCACGCCCATGGAGTTCAACACGGTCTCCGTGTCCGACGGGGTGTCGATGGGCACCGAAGGCATGAAGGCGAGCCTCATCAGCCGCGAGGTCGTGGCCGATTCGATCGAGTTGGTCGTGCGTGGGCATCTCCTCGACGGTGTCGTCTGCCTGGTCGGGTGCGACAAGACCATCCCTGGTGCGGCGATGGCGCTGGCGCGACTCGACGTTCCGGGACTGATCCTCTACAACGGGACGATCTATCCGGGCACCTACAAGGGCAAGGACCTCACGATTGTGTCCGTCTTCGAGGCGGTCGGCGCCTACCGGGCCGGCAAGATCTCGATCGAGGAGCTCTACGAAATCGAGAGCGCGGCGTGTCCCGGCGCCGGCGCGTGTGGCGGCCAGTACACGGCCAACACGATGAGCGGGGCGATGGAATTCCTCGGGCTCTCGCCGGGTGGACTCAACGGAATCCCAGCCGAGGATCCGAAGAAGGACCAGGCCGCGAAGCAGGCCGGCGAGCTGGTCATGACGCTCGTCCACCACGACATCCGGCCAAAGCACATCGTGACCAGGAGGGCCATCGAGAACGCCATTGCATCCGTGGCGGCGACGGGCGGATCCACGAACGCAGTGCTCCATCTCCTGGCGATTGCCCACGAATTCGGAATCCTGCTCGAGATCGACGAGTTCGGCGAGATTGCCGATCGGACGCCCGTCGTCGCGGACATGCTTCCCGGCGGTCGCTACACGGCGGCCGACATGTATGACGCTGGCGGGATCGGACTGGTCATGCGGGAGCTGCTCAAGCGCGATCTACTCCACGCCGGCGAGAAGAACGTGGACGGACGGACGATCGCCAAGATCGCTGCCGCTGCGATCGAGACGGAGGGCCAGAAGGTCGTCGTTCCGATCGAAACGCCACTCAAGCCGGTCGGTGGACTGACGATCCTCCGCGGGTCCCTGGCACCCGGTGGCTGCGTCGTGAAACTGGCCGGACACGAGCGGCTCCACCATCGCGGCCCGGCTCGCGTGTTCGAATCGGAGGGCGATTGCTTCAAGGCCGTGTCGGCACGGAAGATCGTGCCCGGCGATGTGGTGGTGATCCGCAACGAAGGTCCCGTCGGCGGGCCAGGCATGCAGGAGATGCTGAGCGTCACGGCGGCTCTCGTGGGTGAGGGCCTGGGTGACTCGGTTTCGCTCCTGACCGACGGCCGATTCTCCGGCGGAACGCACGGGCTGATGATCGGCCACGTCGCCCCGGAAGCGGCCCTGGGTGGTCCCATTGCACTCGTCCGCGAGGGAGATGACATCGAGATCGACGTGGAGGCCAAGCGCCTTGACCTCCATGTGGACGCGGCCGAGCTCGAACGACGTCGGGCCGCCTGGGCACCGCCCGAACCCCGCTATGCGACGGGGGTCATGGCCAAGTACGCCGCGCTGGTCTCGTCCGCCTCGGAGGGCGCCGTCACGACGGGTCGCCGGCTTGGTGACGCGCTCCGGCGCGCCTGAGGCGATGGCCGAGGAGCCTCTGCCTCCGGACCCGGGAGCCTACGATTCCGAGCGGAACCAGCATGCCCGGAAGCGCGGCTTGAGCGCTCCGTACATCGCGGGTGGGCGTGATCCGGAGCCTGATGCCGGGCTCGCCGAAGAGCGACGCTATCTCCGGATCCTCGTGGCAATGGTGATCGTCGTGATCCTGTCAGGATTCGTGGTCGGGATCGTCGGCGTGCTCCTGGGGTCCTCCTTCTAGATGGTCGCCCCATCGGCCGAACGCCCTTCGCACCAGATCAGCGCCGAGGCATGGGATGACGCCAACGAGCGTCTGATCAGCCATCTCGTGGCCCTCATCCGAATTCCGACCGTCAATCCCCCAGACCCGCCTGGGCCGGAACTCGAAGCGGCGCGCCTCATTGGTGAGTGGCTCCGTGATGCCGGCCTCGAGCCCACGATCTACGAACCCGTCCCCGGGCGGGGGTCCGTGGTGGCGAGGCTCCGTGGCGACGGCACAGGAGGCGATCCGCTCCTCCTCCTCTCGCATCTCGATGTGGTCCCCGCAGCGCCGGCCAACTGGACCCACGATCCGTTCGGCGGGGTGATCGACAACGGCTATGTCTACGGGCGCGGGGCCGTTGACATGAAGGATCTCGTGGCGATGGAGATCGAGGTCATGCATCTCCTGGCGGCCGAGGCGCGGGCAGCCGGCCGGAATCCCGCTACTGAACCGATCCCGGGGCTTCGCCGGGACGTGCTCCTGGCCGTGACGGCCGACGAGGAGGCCGGCGGGGTCGACG
>JBDTQY010000078.1:0-1928 GCA_039931955.1 Chloroflexota bacterium | reverse complement strand
AAACCCTGGCCCTCCTTGAGCAGAAAGTCGATAACGAGCGCCACGAGCGCTCCTGTGATCGTCCCGACGATGGCAACCCCGAACAGCACCAGCATCCAACTGATGACGAAGCCGCCAAGTGAGGTTACGTAGGCCGAATCGCCCTGTCCCAGGATGGTGAAGATCGCCCAGTTGAACGACTTTCCAAACCACTCGATGGCAGGGCCCGGTCCGTCCAGCCATGGCTTTTCGAACAGCGTCACGAAAAGAGCCGCCACGGCGACGAAGATCGTCGCGCCCTGAGCGAGGCTTACGAAGAACCGTCGGTCGACGGCACCTGCGATGCGGCGCGTGTGCCAGGAGACCCGCCGCACGATGGGTGCAGCGAGCAGCGTGGTGAGCGGATTCAACCGACGCAGCATCGGAACCCCTGTCTCTCCCTGGTGTCGAGCCCGTACTCATTTGGGATTGCGTATGGATCGTGCCACACCGGGGGGCCGCGCCGCTCGGAGATCTCCCGGGCGCCGCGACCCTCGGCGATCGTCCGACCCTCAGGTCCAGAGGTCGGGCGTGCGAATCGTGGTCCCAACGCGATCTCCGAGTATCGACAGGATCGACCACCAGTCCGTGCGGCTCGTCACCTCGGACGCTCGCATCGTGATCAGTTGGGTGGGTTTCACCAGCCCCGGCAGCTCGACGTCCAGGATCGCTTCGACTTCGTCCCGAAACGTGTCGTTCGTGGACCGGATGCCGTCAGCCTGGAGGGCGATGTCCGGCAGAAGCCGAACAATCAGGTCGTAGGTTTCGGACCAGGCGCGGACCAACGGACCCGCCCCAAAGCGGTCCTCGCCCGCACACGAGCGCAGGTAGTAGGCGTAGTTGTCCATGACGCCGCGATCCGTCGCCAGGATGTCCGCCCGATGTGACAGTTCGAGTTCTTGTCGAACCTGGGAGACGAGCACCCAGAGTTGCGCCTCGCCGGTGGCTCGCTCGTTGATCCCCAGCGGGTTGTCCCGGACGACTTCGCGTCCGAGCTCGACGGACAGGCCCGCACGTTGGACGGTGGCCGCGAAAGCCAGCAATGCCGTGGTCTTGCGGATCCCGTGCGAGCCGATGAAGGCGATCTTCGCGTGGCGTGTCCAGGTCCCGGGGGGCGTGGCCGCCGGAGTGGCCGTGGCCTTGCGAGCCTTGCCGGTCATATCGCCTTGCGCGCCGCGGCGGCGGCTCAGGCCCCCTGCGAGGCCCGGACGATGAACGCGGCCAGATCCGCCGATTGCTGGATCCGTGACGGCTCGTGGACGTACATCATGTGCCCCGCCTCGTAATGCGCGAACTCGATGTTCGCCTCCAGCTCGGCCGGGATCGGCAGGTGGGCCATGACGTACTCGGCCGCGAAATGCGGCGTCGCGCCGTCGTAGTAGCCGCATGCGACGTGGACCTTGAGGAACGGATTGGCCCGCATCGCCGCGCCCAGATCCTCGACCACGGACACGGATCGGCCCTCGTATTCCTTGTATGACCAGGCGCGGTGAGTGGTTTCGGAGAGGACCTCGTAGGGGAGATCGTTCTCGTAGCCCAACTCGGCTCGGACGTACTGGTTGAAGGCGGCCGTGTACGGGCCGGTGATGTGCGAGAAGGAGGGATCGGCCGAGAAGTGCTCGCGGCCGCCGTCCGGCTCCGGGCCGGTGAACCGGGCATCCAGGCGCCCGACGGATCGCCCCTGATCCCGCAGGAGTTCGGTGAAGAACCGGACGTGCTCAAGCCGGAGGTTGACCCGGTCCACGTATTCGCGGCGGAGCCCGGTCAGTCGCGCAATCTTCGCGACGGCAGAGCGTCGCTCGGCCACCGTCAGGCGGTTGCCGCGGGCGAGGAGGCGGGGATAGTCGCCGGCCGCATAGGCCTCCGCCTCGTCGAGGACGCTGCGGAGCGTTCGCCCGGGATGCTTGCCG
>JBDTQY010000077.1:0-2782 GCA_039931955.1 Chloroflexota bacterium | reverse complement strand
GATGGGATCGTTGCCGTGGATGGCCTCGATCTCGATGTCCCCGCAGGCTCCGTGTTCGGCCTGCTGGGACCCAACGGCGCGGGCAAGACGACGACCCTTCGCCTGATCACCGGTCTGGCCGCCGCGACCTCCGGCGCAGCGACGATCGGCGGTGTCACGGTGGACCCGCGCGACCCGGGCGCCCGGCGAGCCGTGGGCGTGCTGGACCAGGATCCGCGCTACTACGCCTGGATGACCGGTCGCGAACTCGTCGAACTCGCTGGCCGGCTGCAGGGATGCACGGCCGCGGACGCACGAAGGCTCGCCGGCCGGGCACTCGAGCGGGTCGGACTCGCCGACGCGGCCGATCGCCGGATCGGCGGCTATTCGGGCGGGATGCGCCAGCGCCTCGGGATCGCCCAGGCACTGGTCGCGGAACCCAGCCTCCTGATCCTCGACGAACCGGTCAGCTCGCTGGACCCGCAAGGCCGCCGCGACCTGCTCGCACTCATCGCCGAGCTTCGCGAGCGAGCGACCATCATCTTTTCCACGCACGTGCTCGCCGATGTCGAGCGCATCTGCGACCGGGTCGGGATCCTCGATCGCGGGCGGCTCGTGACCGAGGGCACCCTCGACGATCTCCTCGGGCGATACGCGCTCCCGCTGTACCGGCTCGATCCCGAACCCGGTCAGGCGGCCGCGACGGCAACCCTGGCACGACGTCTGGGCGCCATCGACTGGGTGGACCGTGTGACCGAGGACGGCGACGAGTTGGTCGTGTCGGTCACCGACGCGGAAGTCGCATCGAGGGAGCTGCTGCCGATCGTCGTCGCGGAGGGCGTCCGCCTGGCCTCGTTCGAGCGGGCGCGACCGTCGCTCGAAGACGTCTTCCTCCGGCTGGTCGGGCGGGAGTCCTGATGGCCGGTCTCGGCGTCCTCGTCCGCAAGGAGCTGCTGGAGTCGTGGCGGACCCTGCGCTTGCCGATCATCGGCGGGCTGTTCGTGCTGGTCGGGTTGACCTCGCCGTTGCTCGCGAAGTTCCTGCCGGAGATCGTGAAGGCGGCTGGCGGTGACCAGTTCCCGATCGGGGCGATCCCCACACCCGTCGCGTCGGACGCGATCGACCAGCTCTGGAAGAACCTGGCCCAGTTCGGCGCGTTCGCCGCGATCATCCTGGCGATGGGTGCCGTGTCGGGCGAACTCGACCGCGGGACGGCGGCGTTCGTCCTGTCCAAGACCGCGACCCGTGGTGCCTTCCTCGCCTCGAAGGTGGTCGCCATCGCGGCACTGTTGGGGCTCTCGACCGTCGCCGCCGTCACGCTGGGCTGGTTCTATACGGCGATCCTGTTCGAGCCGCCGGCCATCGCCGGCTGGGTCGCCCTCGCCGGGCTGGCCTGGCTCGGACTGTGCGCGTGGGCCGCGATCACGTTCCTCGGCAGCGTGGCGACCGACTCGACAGCGGCCGCTGCCGGCATCGGGTTCGCCGCCCTCCTCGTACTGTCGATCGCATCGGCCATCCCGAACATCTCGCGGTTCGTCCCGGGCGGCCTGGCCGAGCCCGCAGTCGCCCTGGCTGCCGGAACGCCCGTGTCAGCGGGCGACATCCTGGTCCCGGTCGCCTCGACCGCCGTTCTCATCGTCGCTGCCCTTGCCCTCGCTGCCTGGTCGTTCCGTCGGCGCGAGATCTAGTCGAACCCCGGCGCCGCCCGTCGGCGAGGAGCGCCTACCGACACCGGGGTGAACCCATCGCAACGACCCGGACGCGTTCCGGGTCGTTAGCCTCGCCTGGCTTCGTTGGTCAGTTGAGGTACAGGGCGCTGAACTTGTCGTTGTAGGTCCCGTTCAGGGTCGGCACTTGGGAGCTAGACGAGAAGTAGTAGTAGAAGCCGCTCGCTGGCGAGTTCTCGCGGAAGTTGCCTGCCGCTCCGAAGGATTTGAACGAGCTGATCCGGTCGTTCCAACCGATGCTGGACAGCCACCCCTGGTCTGCCGACAGACTCAGGGCACTGCCGCTGTATCCAGCGTGTTCATAGACGATCACGTACCCAACGTCGAGAACGGCGAACTGCGTGTCGGACAAGCCGTTCCCTCGGATCCGCCGTTGCACTTCGTTCGCCATCTCCGACGACGTATCGAAGCAGCGAAGCACTGGGTAATCCAGGTCGTGGCAGGACAGAAATGCAGCTTGCTGGAGGCTGATCTGGACATCACCCAGCGTGGCCGACACGCCTCGGTCGGCGCTGACTGAGCCTCCGACGAGCAGGGACAGCACCACCGCGCCGACAAGTGTTCGGACCCAACTCTGCCTCTTCACGATCTCTCACCCCGACATCTGCATGGACTTCGAGGTGAACGCTGGAATTGAGATGGTCTGGGCGGTACCGGGCGGTACCCTTGACGGCGTTAGGGTTATCCCCACTGGCAGCGAGCGACCACCACCCGTTGAACTTGCGACGTGCGACACAGATCGGTCTCGGGCTCCTGGTCCTCGTGATAGCTGTGCTCTCCATGGTCGCGAGCACAACGATCATCCCCGAGGTCGGAGTGATGCCCGACAATCCGGGCGGCTTGGTCTGGCATGTCGATCCTGGAAGTCCGGCGTGGCGCGGGGGCATCCGTGAGGGCCAGGAGGTCACTGCGATTCGAGGATCCGACTCGTCGGACGGCTGGGAGCTCTGGACGACAGAGGGTCAAGTCGCCATCGGGACAAGCGCCAGGGATCACATCGAGGTCATGCGGTCCCACATTCCGTGGGCGCTGGTCTCGCTCTTCGTGGCTGGCATCGCGGCACTGCTTGCCTATCG
>JBDTQY010000076.1:0-3364 GCA_039931955.1 Chloroflexota bacterium | reverse complement strand
ACCGATGAGCGACTGGCCACCGCCCGGGAACTGGCGCGGGAAGCCCTGGATGAAACGCGATCGTTGGCCAATCGGCTTCGACCCGCCAGGCTCGAGCACGTCGGCCTCGCATCCGCCGTCCGAACGCTGACGGATCGGTCAGGCGTACCGGTCCAGATCAGGATCGGGGATGGGTGCGCCGCGCTCGATCTGCTGGATCCGACCCGAACGGTCGAGGCGTACCGGATCGTGCAGGAGGCGATCGGAAACGCGACACGCCACAGCGGCGCATCGGTCATCGAGGTCGCTATCGACCGAACCCCGGCCCTGGTCCGGATCGCGATCGCTGACGACGGCGTTGGCTTCGATCCAGCGATCGGGCGCGAAGGTGGACTCGGGATCCTGGGCATGCGCGAACGCGCCCTGTTGCTCCGCGCCACCTTCGACCTTGAATCAGCACCTGGCGGTGGAACACGCGTCCACCTCAGCGTGCCGGTCCCGAAGACGACGGGCGACCCCTCGTGACGAGCATCGCCATCATCGACGACCACATCCTCGTCCGCGAAGGTCTCCGCATGATCCTGGAGGACGTGGCCGGATTCAAGGTCGTGGGCGAGGCATCGGACCCATCTGAAGCGTTTTCTCTCGTCGAGCGAACTGCCCCGGATGTGGCCCTCGTGGACCTGCGGCTCGGGGATGCCGATGCCATTCCGCTCCTGCGCGGCCTCGGGGTCCGGTATCCGGCGACCCGAACCCTTGTTCTGACCATGCACGACGACGGCGAGACGGTCCGCCAGGCCTTCCTGGCCGGCGCCTCCGGGTACCTCGTGAAGGGGGCTGCGCGCGCAGACCTCGTCACGGCGGTCCGGGCGGTCGCCCGCGGGGAGCGATACGTGCACTCTGCCGTGGCTGGAACCATCCTCGACGATTCCCTCCGCTGGCTCCGCCAGCGAGAGGTGCTGAGTCCGCGCGAGCGTGAAGTCCTCCGGCTCATCGCGAGCGGGCGCACGGCCATCGAAGCGAGTGAACTCATGGGCATCAGCGCCCACACCGTTCGTCGGCACGTCGCCAACCTGGCGACGAAGCTCGGAGTCCGTGGGCGCGCGGCGCTGGTCCGGTACGCGTTTGAGCACGAGATGGTCGGACCCGGGCTCTAGGCTGAACACTCTGGGCGCGGCCCCGCCCGGCTGCGCCGGGGCTCCGCCGCAGCGACCGCGACTACGGGCGCACGCCCTCCAGCAACCGCTCGCCCAGGAGTCGATCCCCAAGGGCGGACGCGGCGATGACGACATCCTGCGACCCGAGCCAGACGTGATAGGTGCGGAGCCCACCAACACACGTCCCGGTGTAGACCTTCCGTCCGGCGATCTGTGTCTCACCCTGTGCAGCAATCCCGTCCGCCTGCGAGCAGGCTCCCTCGTCGTAGGCGGCACGCAACGCGCCGAACGCCGCGTCGGTCATCGCGCCTGGCTTGAGGCTGATCACGACTGCGTAGACGAACTGGCCGGTTGGGCCGTCCACGGCGATGCCCGCAGCCAGGGCCAGTCCGATGGTGCTCAGTTCCGGATCTGCCAGGGCCGTCGTCTCGGCCTCGACACTCTCGGTCACCTCGAGACCGTCGACCGTCGCCGGCAACACCGACAACAGGCTCGGGTCGATGGCGACGGGGGCTGCGGCGCCTGGGCTCGCACTCGGGTTGGCGTCGGCGCTCGATGTCGAGGGGGTGGTTGCGCTCGGCGGCGGCGAGGCAACGATGAGCGGCGCGGCGGTGCCACCGGGCGTGCACGCGGCCAGGAGCAGGAGGACAAGGCCGACCGCGGGCGCCGCGCGAGAAACCACGCGCCTCACAGCTCGCGCCGCATCACCGGGTATCGCTCGTCCTCAACAGCCTCCTGGAAACCACATCCCAGCCAGAAGCGGACGGTCGACGCGCTCGTCCCATCCTCGCGGACGTTGGGCTCGGGGTAGGCCTCGACGGCCGCGAACCCGCGCGCGGCCAGATCGTCGCAGATGGCACCGATCAATCGGGTTGCGTGTCCTGCGCCGCGCGCCTCCGGGATCGCGGCGACACACGTGATCACCGCCGGGAGTGGCGACGATGGCAGCCTCGGGTAGAGCTCGCGAACGCGCTGGGCGCGGGGATAGGCGGACAGGGGCCCGAACTGCGCATACACGGCCGGGCGGCCATCCAGCTCCAGGACCTTGGCGTACGTCCCGAAGATGGCGAGGCCACGGGCGAGCAACTGAAGCTTCCGCGGCTGATCGGCGCTGATTGCCGGTCGGGCCGGTGGACGGGGCGCGAAGGGGTTATCGGGAAGCCCGTCATCGACCTCGTCGTCGGCGCCACGGAACGGGTCGCTCGCCCGTCGCGAGCCGGCGTTGGCAAACGGGTTGAACGCCGGCCCGGATGACGTCGGCGCGAACGGGTTCGCGGCAGGCGTGGGCCTCGAAACCGCTGTCGGGGCAGCCGATGGATCCCACCACGAGAGCCGCGCAGCCCGCGATCCTCGATCCGCGTCCTCCCAGTAGTCACAGCTGCGATGATCGAAGCCAGGGTCAGCGCACCGGGGGAGCTTCCCGAACCCTTCGGCGTCACGCACATCGACGATCCGGACATCAGCCATCCGAGCGCGCCCTACAGGCCGAGGGCCGAGCTCGCCGGCGCGGCGATATCAGCGAGCCCGCCGCCGTGGATGAGCTCGACCGCCGTCGCGAGATCGGAGCCGGGCTCACGGTCACCGTCGAGGTGCCGGATGCTCCGGCGAAGCATGGCGTGGGCCGTCGCGACCCCGGCCCCCGGGGACACGCCCGGCAGGCTGGACAGTCGCAGGTCGAGGGCCTGGGCGGCGCAGATGGCCTCGATGGCGATGACCTGCTCCACGTGGTCCAGGACCGTCCGCGCGTGCCGCCCGGCGATCGGGCCCATCGAGACGTGGTCTTCCTGGTTGGCGCTCGTCGGGATCGAATCGACGCTGGCCGGATGGGCCAGCACTTTGTTCTCGGAGACGAGTGCGGCGGAGGTGTACTGGAGGATCATCATCCCGGAGTCCAGGCCGCTGTCCGGGGCGAGGAACGCCGGCAGCCCGCCATTGAGCCGGGGGTCCAGGAGGAGCGCGGTCCGTCGCTCGCTGATCGAGCCGAGTTCGGCAATCGCCAGCTTCGCAAAGTCGAGGGCCAGGGCGATGGGCTCGCCATGGAAGTTCCCGCCGGAAATCACAAGACCGCCGCCGGTCGCCCTGGCTGAGGCGTCGGCCACACCTCCGCCGGGGAAGACGAGCGGATTGTCCGTGGCCGAGTTCATCTCGATGTCGAGGACACGACGAAGATGCTCGAGCGCGTCGCGCACCGCGCCGTGGACCTGGGGCACGCAGCGCAGCGAGTACGG
>JBDTQY010000075.1:0-5743 GCA_039931955.1 Chloroflexota bacterium | reverse complement strand
GGCCGGCGGGCGCTCAGCGGGACCGCGGCCAGCGGGCGCCCAGCGCAGCCAGCGGGCGTTCAGCGCGGCGGCGGCCGCTCAGCGGGACCGCAGCCAGTTCCCCTCCGCCTGGTCCCACCGTCCGATGGCGCGAACGGCCCCTGGTCCCTCGTCGCGCTGGCGGCGCAGGCGGGCGGTGCCGACCGTCTCGGTCCAGCCCGGCGGGACCAGCCCACGGGCGAGATCGGCCAGCGGCGCCAGGACGAAGAGGCGATCGGCCGCTTCCGGGTGCGGTACGACCAGGAGCCGATGGGCCTTACCCTTGTCAATGGACAGACCCTCGGGTGGCCGCTCGATCTCGAGACGAGTGCGCCCGAAGACGAGGAGATCGAGATCGAGTTCCCGTGGGCCCCAGCGCTCGCGGTCCTGCCGCCCGAAGGCTCGCTCCAGCTGTTTCAGGGCCGCCAGCAGGGCGAGGGCCCCGGTTGCTGGTTCGGAACCGGCCGGGACGTCGAGGGCGACCACGGCGTTCATGAAGTCGGGCTGGTCGATCAGGCCCACGGGGGTGGTGGCGTACAGGCGTGACACGCCACGGAGTCGGGTGCCCGGCAGTGCCCGCAGCGCGTGGACGCCGGCGGCCAGCGTGGCGGTCGCGTCCCCGAGGTTGGCGCCGAGGCCAATGTAGGCTCTGACCCGTCGCATCGACGCCTCGTGTCTCCTCGCTAGACTCGCCCGATGAGCCGGACTTCCGTCATCATCCTCCATGCGGTGCCTCGTGCGGACCGCGGACCGCTGGAGACGGGCTTCGCCGCATCGCGGGCCCGGAATGCGGAGGCTCAGGCAAGGGCATTCGGTACCCTTGGCGCGGATGTGGAGATCATCGAGACGACCTCGGCGGGACCGTCCTTCGGGGCTCGATTGCGCTCGCTCGCGGCACGCGGACCTGGCGGCCTGATCGTGCTCGGATCCGGAAGCATCCCGCTGGCAACTCGAGCGGATCGGGAGTTGTTCATCACGGCGGCCCGGGGCAATGCAGCAACGCGTGCACTCGCCAACAACCGCTACTCGGCGGACATCGTCGCACTTGCGCCTGATGTCGACCTCGGTGACCTGCCGGATCTCGAGTCTGATAACTCCCTGCCGCGTTGGCTCGAGGCGCATGGAACCGAAGTCGCCGATCTTCGGTCGCGGTGGCGGCTCCAGGTGGATCTGGACAGTCCGCTCGATGTGGTCCTCGTCGATGGAGCGGCTCGCGAGTCCGGCGCCGCTCGCGATTCTGCTCTGCTCAGCGCGGGACCGAGCCTCGTGGGCGCCATGGCGGCAGTCAGAGACGTCGCGGCCGATCCCCGATCCGAACTCCTGGTCTTCGGTCGAAGCTCGTCCGGAACGCTTCGGTGGGTCGAAGCGAAGACCGCCAGCCGAACGCGGGCACTGCTCGAGGAGCGGGGTATGAAAACGGCGCCCGCCGATCAGCGGCCGTCGCGGTCCACGCTCGGGCTCCTCCTCGAGCGTGATGGGCCAGAGTCCCTCGGCAGCCACGTCACCGCACTGGCCGACGCGGCAGTGATCGATTCGCGGGTCCTTCTGGCCGGCCACTTCGGTCGCGACGCAGGCGGCTGGCCGTCGCCGGAAGATCGGTTCGCGAGCGACCTCCTGGTGCCTGACGGCATCAGCGACGGGTGGCTTCGGGCCCTGACGCAATCAGCACTGGCGTCGGCCGTTCCGATCCTCCTCGGCGGCCACACGCTGGTCGGCCCGGGCCTGCGCCTGCTGCTCCGCCCATGACGGAGCGCTACGAGCCCGGACTCCGTCGTCCGGCTGGCCTGGTTCGGCGTCCTGATCCTGGACATGATCCGATCCTCGTTGCGGGGATCGCCGACGAGATCCGGGCGACGGGCCCCATCACGTTCGCGCGGTTCATGGAGCGGGCTCTGTATGACCCTGAGCGCGGCTACTACGCATCGGGGCGTCGTGGCCCGGGGCGCGGGTCGGACTTCCTGACGGCGCCCGAGTCCCACTCGATCTTCGGCTGGACCGTCGCCGCCCAGGTCGAAGAAGTCTGGGAGCGTCTCGGGCGCCCGGATCCCTTCACGGTCCGCGAGTACGGGGCGGGGACGGGAGCACTCGCTGCCGGCCTGGTGGGCGGGCTCGCCCGGTCCGGGTCGGCCCTGCGCGGGGTGATCCGCTACCGCATCGCCGAGCGGGCACCGGATCGCGAGCGCCAGGTCCGCGAGCGCCTCGCGGCTGTCGATGCGGAGGATGTCCTGGAGGCGGATGACGGCCGTCCGATCGTCGGCGTGGTCCTCGCCAACGAGGTGCTCGATGCGCTGCCCGTCCACCGGGTCCGGGCGACGGGCACCGGGGAGCTGCGCGAGCTTTTCGTGGCATTGGACGCCTCGGGCCGATTTGCCACGCTCGAGCAACCCCCATCCACTCCGGAGTTGGCGCGGCGCCTCCAGCGCGAGGACATTCAGCTGGCCCCGGCCCAGACCGCGGAGGTCTGCCTTGAGCTGGATGCCTGGATCGCCGAGGCGGCGGCGGGTTTATCCCGCGGACTCCTCTTGATCATCGACTACGGACATCCAGCGACGGCGCTCTATGCTCCGAACCGCGGGAGCCTGCTGCGCGCCTACGTCCAGCACCGCGTCCACGACGACCCGTTTGTCAATGTCGGCCGGCAGGACCTGACTGCCCACGTTGACCTGACCGCGGTCGAGGCGGCGACGGCGGCGGCCGGCCTCGAGCATCTGGGCACCACCACGCAGGCGGAGTTCCTGACCGGACTGGGTGCCGGAGAGCTCCTGGTCGCCCTGCAGACCGAACCCGGCGTTGAGCTGGCCGACTACCTCGAGGCGCGGTCTGCGATGTTCCGCCTCCTTGACCCGAGCGCAACCGGCCGATTCGCGATCCTCTGCTTCGGGCGGGAACTGCCCCTGGAACCGCTGCTCCGAGGGCTGTCGTTTCGCCTCAGGCGGCCCTCGTAGGGCCGATCGGCCGCGGTCCGTCGGGTGCAGGCAGGCGACCCTGCCGGACCGGGTGCCCCTGCTAGAATGCCGACGGGCGACGGCCGTGCGTGTGCGTCCGTTGCGCTTGGCCTCCAGGATCGTCCCGCCCAGGACGTGCCGCCCAGCAGCGAGCGACGCCCGTAACCGGCGCGTTCGGAGTGAGGTTCGGTTGACCGGGATCTGGTACATCGTCGGGTTCGCCATCGCCGCCATCTCCTTCACGTTCCTGACGTTCGGAGCGGCCTGGCTGTTGTCGCACCGCAATCGCGGTGACGTGCACAAGGGCCTGCCCTACGAATCCGGCATCAACACCTTCGGCGATACCCATGGTCGCTTCGGGCTGTCGTTCTACATCTACGCCCTGCTGTTCGTGGCCTTCGACATCGAGGTCATCTTCATCTACCTCTGGGCCATCGTCTTCCGCGACCTGCTCCTCGGTGGCTTCGTCAGCATGCTGGTCTTCGTAGCGATCCTACTGGTCGGACTCGCCTACGCCTGGCGCAAGGGGGTTCTGACGTGGAAGTGAACACCGAGGGACTGGAGCCGGCCACCGAGGCGGGCGACGACGCCGGGGCTGCCACGAGCGCGCTGGTCGTGCCGGGAACCACGACGCTGACCAGCCCCATCGTGGTGCCGAACCAACTGTGGGCGCCGGCCGACGCCGCCCAGCACCCTGACGCGCCACGTAACCAATTGACCCACCTCCGCGAGGTCGAGGCATCCGGCATTGCGTCCCGCGACGATGCCCGCTGGAGTGGCGCCCTCGAGATCATCCCGACGAAGGCGGACTACGTCCTGGACCTCCTCCGCGCCAACAGCCTCTGGCCGCTCCTCTCGGGCCTGGCCTGCTGCGCGTTCGAGATGATGTCGTCGGCCACTTCCAAGAACGACATCGACCGCTGGGGGATGTTCCCGTTCCGTGCCTCGCCGCGCCAGGCCGACGTCCTGATCGTGGCCGGCACGCTGACGACCAAGATGGCGGGTCCGCTCCTCCGACTCTGGGAGCAGATGCCGGAGCCAAAGTGGTGCGTCGCCATGGGTGACTGCACCTGCTCCGGCGGCCGCTACAAGCGGAGCTACAGCACCATCGAGGGCATCGATCGACTGATGCCGGTCGATGTCTACGTTCCGGGTTGCCCGCCCCGTCCGGAGGGCCTCATCTACGGGATGATGAAACTCCAGCAGCTCGTCAAGGACCGCCGCGGCCACTGGCCCGAGCGCGCCGTCGGACCGACCGTCCCGGAGGGCGTCTAGTCGATGGACCGAGCCCTGAAGACCCGGCTGCAGGCGCGCTTCGGCGACGTCCTGACCGGCCCCATTCGCCAACGCCATGACGAGACGGAACTGCGGATCG
The DNA here is from genome assembly GCA_039931955.1 of Chloroflexota bacterium. Classification (GTDB taxonomy): domain Bacteria; phylum Chloroflexota; class Limnocylindria; order Limnocylindrales; family CSP1-4; genus UBA5189. The sequence continues at coordinate 1,405 of JBDTQY010000075.1, read as the reverse complement.
CGGCCAAGGACGTTCCGGATGTGCTGCGCGCTCTGCACGACGAGCCCGAGCTGGGATTCGAGATCCTGGCCGACCTCGCCGGGGTGGATACGGGCGACCATATGCAGGTCGTCTACCACCTCTGGAGCGAGACGACGCCGGACTGGCTCCGGATCATTGCCGACGACCTTTCGCGGGACGAGCCGCGTGCTCCGTCAATCACCTTCCTGTGGAAGGGGGCCGAATGGCTGGAGCGCGAGGCCTACGACATGTTCGGGATCGTGTTCGAGGGCAATCGGGACCTGCGCCGCATCTTCATGCCGCCGGACTACCGCAGCTTCCCGCTCCGGAAGGACTTCCTCCTCCCGGATGACGCCGCTCGCTCGCCAGGCGCCGGCGAGGGGCACATGGAACGGGCCGCCGCACCACACGCGGTCGTGCCCGGCTCCCACCGACGGACCAGGGCATGACGACGACGCCCGGCCACCACGCATCGGCCGACGATCCACGCGTCATGCTGGACGACCAGATCGGCGTCTACGAGCCGATCCCGCCCTATCCGCCGCAGACCGAGCGGGAGCGAGAGTTCTACAGCCTCGGCGATGGCGAGATGTTCCTCAACGCCGGACCCCACCATCCGGCGACCCATGGCGTTCTGCGGGTGGTCATGAAGCTGGATGGCGAACGCATCGTCGACCTGGATCCGGTCCTTGGCTACCTGCACCGTGGCGTCGAGAAGCTCTGCGAGAACGCCGACCTCCACCAGACGATCGCCTACCTCGACCCGCTCGAGTACGTCTCCTCGCTGTTCTGTGAGTGGCCGGCCGTCATGGCCTACGAGAAACTCCTGGACGTCAAGGTGCCGCGCCGCGCCGAGTACATCCGGGTGCTCACCGGCGAGCTCAACCGGATCTCCAGCCACCTGCTGGCGATGGGCTTTCACGCCCTCGACCTCGGCGGAATCACGCCGATCCTCTACAGCTTCATCGAGCGCGACGAGATCGTCGAGATGCTGGCCTCGATCACCGGGCAGCGGATGCTCTTCAACTACTTCCGCATCGGCGGCGTCAACGGCGACCTCAACCATGATTTCATGAGCCGTCTGGGCGACTGGATGAGCCGCGCCGGCGAGCAGGTCATGGCCAACGCCGGGCTGCTCAACGAGAACGAAGTCTTCGTCCAGCGGAACCGCAACGTCGGCGTCATGGATCGCGAGACCGCCCTCCGCATGTGCTGGACCGGCCCGAACCTGCGCGCGTCCGGCGTCCCGTATGACCTCCGACGGGCCCACCCTTACAGCGTCTATCCGGAGCTGGACTTCGACATTCCGACCCGGACCGAGGGCGATTCACTCGCTCGATACCTGCTCCGCATCGACGAGGTCAAGCAGAGCCTCCGGATCATCGACCAGTGCCTCCACCAGATG
>JBDTQY010000074.1:0-6612 GCA_039931955.1 Chloroflexota bacterium | reverse complement strand
CGCCCGACCGATGTGACACGTTCAGCAGCAACCCCTGAGTCCAGGACCGACGCAGGACCACCACACCATAGGCAGGCAGTCTGCCCTGAATGAGGATCACGGTCATGACCAACCAGCGCGTCAAGGGTGCCATCAGCACCACCAAGGCTGTCGTCAATCAGACCGTCGGCAAGTTGACCGGCGACAAGCTGCAGGAGACAAAGGGCAGGGTCCAGCAGGTCCAGGGCAAGGTGCAAAAGGGACTCGGCGACGCCGAGAACGCCGCCCGCAAGTCTGACGACCGCCACGCCTGACCCCCGCAGATCGCGGGCCTGACCATTGCCGATCGATGTGGGTGAGCGCGCCCAGGACGCGCCCGAGGACCAAGGCCCCGTCGCGGTCCTGTTCGACGTGGACGGCTGCCTTATCTCAAGCGGCGGGGCCGGGACCAAATCGTGGCGATTTGCGTTCAATCGTTTGTACGGCATCCCGGCCGATATTGGTGACTACACCGAGGGCGGTATGACCGACCCGACAGTCGGCCGACTGACCTTCAAGCGCGTCATTGGCCGGGAACCCACGGATCGAGAGATGGCCCGCTTGCTGGCAGCCTATCTCGACCGGCTGGGAGTTGAGGTCGAGCAGTCAGCCGGCTACCGGGTGATGCCCGGTGTCGAATCGTTGCTGCCACGTCTGACCGATGCCGGCGTCCTCCTCGGTCTCGTCAGTGGCGCGCTGGAGGCAGCCGCCCACATCAAGCTCGCCCGAGGTGGGTTGAACCGCTTCTTCTCGTTTGGCGGCTACGGTTCCGACTCCAGCGACCGCGCCGCGCTCACCCGCCTGGCCATCGAGCGCGCTGGGCGGGTTCACGGTCACCCCCTCGATGCCGCCCGCGTGCTGGTCGTCGGCGATACCCCCCGCGACATCGACGCGGCGCATGCTGCGGGCGCCATCGCCGTTGCCGTCGCGACCGGCAAGTACTCGGTCGACGACCTCCGGTCGGCGGGCGCGGATCACGTGCTGGCGACCCTCGAGGAGCCGCTGCCCGGCTTTGGTCGCCTGCCGGGTCCCGACACGACTGACAAGTGAAGCGGGTCCGGTGGCCAAACCCACCCGTTACTCACTCGATGCTAATGTCCGCCGATGGTCGATGACTCTGGCACCTGGCATTACGGCCTCGTCGCAAATTGGTGGGCGGAGTTCAACATCGCCGAGCCCAATGAGGTGGCCTACTTCCGGGCTGCGATCGAGCGATTTGGCGAGCCCGCGCTTGACCTCGGCTGCGGGACGGGACGAATCCTCTTGCCGATGCTCGCCGCCGGGCTCGACGTGGACGGGTCTGACATCTCGCCGGACATGGTGGCCCACGCCCGCGCCGCGGCCCGGGCGCGCGGCTTTGCGCCAGGCCTGAGCGCCCAGCCGATCCACGAACTCGACCTGGAGCGGACCTATCGGACCATCTTCCTGTGTGGGGTCTTCGGTATCGGCGGGCGACGCGATCACGACCGGGAGGCCCTTCGACGCATCCGCCGCCACCTCGAACCGGGCGGCGCGGTCCTCATTGCCCACGAACTTCCCTACGCGGATGGCGGTACGAGCGAGGAGCGGTGGGCGCGATGGCTGCCGGGCCACAGACCCGGGATCCCGTTGAACTGGCCGACCGAGGGCGATCGACGCCGGACCGCCGACGGGGACGAGATCGAGCTCATCAACCGGACCTTCGAATTCGATCCGCTCGAGCAGCGTCGGACCCTGGAGATTCGGGCGCGCCTGTGGCGCGGTGGCGTGATCGTTGCCGAGGAGGAGCACCGTCTCGCCGAGAACCTCTACTTCGCACAGGAGATTGTGCTGCTGCTCGACGAGGCAGGGTTCCGAGACGTTCGGGTCGAGGGTGGCTACACCGGGCGACCCGCCACACCGGATGACGGCTCGGTCGTATTCGTCGGACGCGGGTAGCTCGGCAGAGCGCGGAGAAGCCGACCCGAAGGCCGGCTTGTCGTTCACATCGCTGGAGCCGACGCTCGGATTTGCTCCGAGGACCTCCTGGTCACGAAAGGCCGAGGTTGGGTCCTGATGAGCTTTCGGTCCTGATCCCCAGGAGAGCGATCCCGACCACGGCCGACAGCATGGTGACGCCGCCGATGAGTGCAAGCGTCCGCGTCACGAGCGCGAGCGCGAGACTGTCGTTGTCAGGGAAGAGTCCGTTGCTGACCCCACCGGCGATTGCAGTCATCACCAGACCGAGCACGAACAACGACGCCAGTCGGCGAGGACGGCCCGGACGGACGAGGAGCGACAGGAAGGTCGTGATCGACCCGGCGAAGCTCGCGGCCCCACCGACGAAGAACAGGATGACCGCGGGCATGCTCTCGAGTGGATCGCTGGTCATCGTCGCGCCGATGATGGCGGACGCAAGAGCGCTCAACAGCCCGACGGCCAGGAGCGCAAAGCCGATCCTCACGGACCGGTGATCCAAGTCGCCTGGCGGCCGCAAGGCCATGGCACCCGCGCCGATCCCGGCGCATGCGAGCGCCGCGATCAGGACGAGCCCGCCGACTTCGTGTGACCCAAGGCCCACCGATCCCCCCGTCGCGGCGATCGCGGCTGCGACCAGGAACAGCAGGCAGCTGCTGAGAAGCAGTGCTCCGCCAATCAATCCAGGACGCATTTTCGACCCCTCAGGTGGGATGCCATCGGTCGGCTGGGCGCCGATCGCCGGGCACCTACGTGTTGCTCGCCTCAATGGACGCGGTCAGCGGCACCTTGTTACCGACCAGCGGACCGGTGGGCAATGCCGGCAGTCCACGGTCGATTCGACACCAAGCTGTTCGGCGTGTCCGCCTCCCGTCGGCGTATCCGGCGGCGACGCGACCCGGCGGCGACGCGGGAGTCAGTGCCTGGCGAGCGTCCATGTGGCTGAGACCCCATCGGTGCCCGGCGTGTTACCGGTCCCGACGAGGACCTCGCGATCTGGCGACGCCGCAAAACCGGTGATCTCGAATCCGTCGAAAAGCGTCTCGCTGGCGAAACAGCGCCACGAGGTTCCGTCCGGCGAGGCCCAAGCGCCGCCAGCGCAGCGGGCGTCGATCGCCGCGCCCAGCACCAGGAACCCACCCGGCGTCGCGATAATCGAGAGCGGGCCGACATCGTTGTACGGACCAATCTGCACGGGCGTCCACGTCCCGCCGTCGGACCACCAGGTGATCGCCATCGACTCCCTGGGGGATGATTCCCCCACGTCGTAACGGTCGACATGCCCCACCACGACCATGCGATCCCCGATGACCGTGATGCCGTCGAGGATGACATCGGTGCGGCCGGTGCTCGTCGGAAGATCGAATGCCGGTGGCGTCGTCGATAGCGACCAATCGAGTCCATCGAGAGACGTCCAGAGGGCCGCGTGCAGCTCCGACACGCCCGCCGCCGAACTGCCGATGACAGCGCCTACGGCCGCGTAGCCCGCTGTGGTCCGGACGATCCCCTTCATCACGGCGTGGGTGAACGCTGCCCGGTCGGCCTCGCGTGTCCAATACAAGCCGTCTGGTGAGGTCAGGACGATGGCCCGAACGAGCGCCGGTCCGGTGTCGTTGTATTGCCCGCCGCCGACTGCCAACCAGCCTCCCTCCATGGGGATGACAGCTTCTATCCCCTCGAAGGCGCGATCCCGCATCTGAAACGCGTCCTGGTCGGCGACGCGCGCCCAGGATCGCCCGTCCTCGGCCCTCCACACTGCGATGGGTCCGCCATTACCTCCACCGATCGCGATCACCCCCTGCCGGTCGGTCGCGAGCAGCGCGGGTCCGATGGTCCATCCGTCCGTTTCGAGGGGCGTCATCCGGTCCCACGATCGTCCGTCGGTCGACTCGAGGAGCAACCCAGTCGCCGGCTCATTCGAGGTGACGGCGAGGAACCGCGTGCCCGTGAACGTCACACCGCGCAGGCTCACATCCAGCAGGGACGACTGGTCGGGGCTCCGAACCCAGCTCGCTCCTTCTGATGGGCCGGGCATCTCGCTCGGGGCCGGGGAAGCTGTCAGGGCCGGGCTCGATGGCGCCGAGGCGGTGGCGTGCAGGCCGCTCGGGGCCCCCGCAGCGCACGCGGCAGTGGCAACCACGACCGCTAATCCAACAATCGCCCCGGTTATCCAGTGTCTGTTCACGCCTCGAACCTCATCCTGCTCAGCCCTTGAGACGCGCCAGAAGCGATGCCGTTACTGCCTGTCGAGGCGCCCGCGGTCACCCTCCCGAAACGATTCGCCGCGGCTTGATCCGCTGGGCGTCACCGACAAAGGGGCCCGTACGGAACGGATGGACAGTGACGACCGGCTGCATGGCCGCGGGATACTCGGCAAGTGCCTCGTGGTAGTCGCGGTTCAGTCGGTCGAGGCCGTCGCGGAAAAGGTCCGGCAGCGAGGCCGCCCATGCCGCGTCGGCTGACTCGCCTTCGGGAAGCTCCAGCGCGATCTCCGGCCTGGGCGTTCCCGACGGGTCGGCCGCCAGGAGGAGCATGAACGAGTTCAGGCGGCGCGTGAGGTCCGGGGTGCCGAAGACGATCGCTTCCAGATCCTCGGGGTAGATGTTTGCCCCCATGATGCTGATCGTCGCATCACGCCGGCCGTTGATGAACACGAATGGCAGCGGGATCGGGTCGGACCACGGGAGCGGCCCCCTCGGGCCGGCCACCTCGGCGAGATCGCCCAGCGTGTCGATGTCGAGCCCTTGGGTGCCCAGGTATCGGGCGACGGCCTCGTAGGTCAAAAGTCCGCCCTGATCGTGGACGTTGTATCTCGTGCGGGGCGAGACAAGGTCGAGCCGGCTTACCGTGCAGAGGACCTCCCCAACCTGGTTGACCTCGAGGTAGTGCACCAGAGGGTTGTACTGGAAGATCATCGGCAGGCGCGGATCGTCGCCAAAAAGGTCGTGACGAAGGTCCGGCCGCGCCCGGGCGAGCCGGCGAAGGGCAACCGTCACCGGGGTCTCGGCTGCCATTCCGATCTCAAGGTCGGTCGCGCCGTAGCCCGAGTAGACGACCTCAAACCGGTCCAGGAGGCGATCCCGGAGCTCTTCGGTCATGCCCTCCCCGCCAACGATCGCGGCGAGTCGGTATTGCTCCCAGGGGAAGCCATCCCGCACGCCCTCCTCGATCAGGTGCTGGACGAACGGCGGGTATCCCGCGATCAGGTAGCGGAAGGCCGGTCCGAGGTACGTCAGGGTCGAGAGGATCTTCCCGATATCCGGTCCGATCGACTTCACGAGCCCGTGGCGGTTGATCCCAAGGCTCATGTTGAACCCCGTCGCCCAGGCACCCATCGAGAACGCGTTGAGCGTGATGAGGTCGCCCGCCCCGAAGGCGTACCGGGCGAAGAACGCGATGTTTCGATGGGCGACGGAACGTTCGGCAGCGCCGCGGATCCAGTTGTAGGGCGTTCCGGTTGATCCGCTCGACTCGTCGATCGTGACGCCGACGAACGGGATCCGGCCGTCGATGCACCGGGCGGCGAGGGGGTACGGGTCGATGTACGACGACTTGTCAGTCTCCGGCAGGCGGTCCAGGATCCCTGACGGGACGAGGCTGTCCGGGTCCCTTCCGAGCCCCTCGAGATAGGCGCGATAGGCCGGAACCTGGTGTGTGGCTCGCCACGCGGCGCGCTCCGCACGGAGGCGGCCCGTCAGACGCAGGACCCGCGGCGGGACATGTTGGAAGAGGGCCTTCAGCCAGCCGTATCGGATCCCGACGGTCTTGAACGCGATGTCGAGCGGAAGGAGCCAGGCGGATCGACCCAGCCCGAAAACCCAGGTGAGAAGGTGACGAGCGGGGGTCGCCCGATGGCCGCGATGGTCGTCCAAACCTGGACGACCTCTCGGTGGATCAGGGGCATCGCTCATGTAGTCAGCATCCTGCACACCTGACGCTGCGATTGCGAACTTGTCACCGGAACGCTGGATCAAGCGTCAGGACTGCCGGCTTCGGCAACGCGATCCCCGACAGCGGTGACGGGAGGGCGATCATTGCGTCGTGCCCGGGTCCTTCAGGGGGTGCCGAACGCAGATGCGAAGAAATCGGTGGCCCATCGACCGAAGGCGTCGGGGCAGACGTCGACGACCTTGCCGTGATCGGCTCCGTCGCAGTATTTGAGCGTCACGTTGATGCCGGCGGCCTCTGCCGCGGCCCGGTTGACCTCGGCACTCTCGGCGGGCACGTCATCCCGGTCGGCCGCTCCGTGTGTCAGCAGGAGCGGCCGCGAGCCGAGCTTCGGGATGAGGTTCGCGGGATCCACGGCCGTGACATCCGTGCCAACCCGGACATCGGTTCCGAGCACGATCGCCCACGCGCCGGGATAGGACGGCTGGCCCTCGTGGACTGGCAGCCGTCGGGCGACGACATTCATGAGATGGGCATGCGCGGAATCGAGCAGGACGGCCTCGATTCGCGGGTCGCCAATGGCTGCGCCGAGCACGGCCGGCGAGCCCATCGAGTTGGCCAGCACGCCGATGTGGGTTGGCGCCTTCGTCTTGACGAGCCAGTCGACGATCGCTTCAACGTCGTTCTGCTCGGCGTATCCCATCGTCGTCAGCGTCCCGCCGCTCCGGCCGTTGTTGCGCTGGTCGAACGCGACGAGGTTGTAGTCCTGAT
>JBDTQY010000073.1:0-5646 GCA_039931955.1 Chloroflexota bacterium | reverse complement strand
CGGATGGCGTCCACGGCCCGTCCGAAGTGATCGACCCGTCCGCTTTCCCGTGGACAGACGCCAGGTGGGTGGGTGTCGAACCCGAGGATCTGGTTGTCTACGAACTGCACGTCGGGACGTTCTCACCGGAGGGCACCTTCGACGGCATCCTTGCGGCCAACAGCCTCCATTTCGTTCGCGACCGGAAGCCGGTGCTGGCCGCGATTCGGCGGGCACTCCGCCCGGGCGGGCGGCTCGTGATCGTCGAATACGACGCTGACATCGGTAATCATTGGGTGCCGTTTCCGTTCAGTTTCGAGCGCTGGCGACAGGAAGCTGCCGTCGCCGGTCTGACGGACGTCGCCCTCCTGCGCCGTGTCCCGAGCCGGTTCCTGGGTGGAATCTATGGAGCCGTCGCGGTATCCCCGGCTCTGCCGCCGGACTCCTCGGGCACCGCCGGACGCCTTTGAAGCCCGTGCTACACTCCCGCCCTCACGGCAGGGACCGGGAAGAGTAGGGCCGAGTCGGCCACTGAGCGAGCGCGGAACGGTGCGAGCCGCGCGGGTACGACGGACCCGAAGGTCGCCCGCGAGCCGTGCGGTCGGCGCCCGATAGCGCGTCACGAGGAGATCCCGGCGTCGATACCGACCCGATCCGCGATGAGCGGGCCGGCGGGACCTCGAACCAGCAGGTGGTACCACGACCCGTTCGTCCGCTGGGCGAGCGGGTTGTTGCATTCAGAACGGGAGCGCGGAGATGACGGAGCGGGAGCTGGGCAAGGCCTATCGGCCGGCGGAGGTCGAGGGATCGGTCTACGAGCGGTGGCTCGCTGCGGACGTATTCGCCCCCGATGGGACCGGCTCGCGCGCCGATGCGGCGAAACCACCGTTCGTCATCATTCAGCCACCTCCGAATGTCACGGGATCGCTGCACCTTGGTCACGCCCAGCGGACTGCCGTCGAGGACCTGATGATCCGCCACGCCCGGATGCAGGGCCGACCGACCCTCTTCCTTCCTGGGCTCGACCACGCCAGCATCGCCGCCCAGTTCGTCCTCGACGGGATCCTGGCGCGAGAGGGCGAGAGCCGTGCGACCCTCGGTCGGGATCGCTATCTGGAGCGGATGAGCGAATTCGTGGAGCGCACCCGTGGCGTGATCCTCGGCCAGCAACGGCGGGTCGGAGCGTCGGCCGACTGGAGCCGGCTCCGCTTCACGATGGATGACGGAAGCGCCAAGGCAGTTCGGCATGCCTTCGCCCGGCTGCACCGGGACGGGCTTGCCTATCGCACGGCGGCCCTGATCAACTGGTGCCCGACCTGTCGGACCAGCCTGTCCGATCTCGAGGTGATCGCCACGCCGACGACCGGCAGCCTGTGGACGGTCCGCTACCACCTCGTCGACGGGAGCGGCGCCGCCGATCCGGACGCCTGGATCACGGTGGCCACCACGCGCCCTGAGACGATCCTTGGCGATACCGGTGTGGCTGTCCATCCCGACGACGAGCTGTATACCGCCCTCGTCGGCCGGCGAGTCAGGATCCCGTTCGTGGACCGCGACGTGCCGATCGTGGCGGATGAGTCGGTCGATCGCGCCTTCGGGACTGGGGCCGTGAAGGTCACGCCGGCTCACGACGCCACGGACCTTGAAACGGGGCAACGTCACGGCCTGGCCTCGATCGACGTGATGACGGACGACGGTGTCATCAACGAACACGGTGGGGCCTACGCCGGGCTCGACCGGTTCGCGGCCAGGGCAAGGATCCTGGAAGACCTGGCAGGACTCGGCGATCTCGAGGGTGAGCGACCCCACGAACTCATCCTCGGCCGCTGCCAGCGATCCGACGATGTCGTCGAGCCGCGCCTCAAGACCCAGTGGTTCATCCGGGTGGCTCCGCTGGCGGAACGGGCCCTCGCCGTGACACGCTCGGGCCAGACCCGGATCCTGCCGGAGCGATTCGACAAGATCTGGGAGCACTGGCTGACCGGGATTCGCGACTGGAATGTCAGTCGCCAACTGTGGTGGGGCCATCGCATCCCGGCCTGGTACTGCCCAGACGGCCACGTCACCGTCTCGGAGCTCGAGGACGGTCCGGCTGCCTGCGAGACCTGCGGCCGGGGAGCGTCGGAGCTGCGCCAGGACCCCGATATCTTCGATACGTGGTTCAGCTCCGGCCTCTGGCCATTCTCGACGCTGGGCTGGCCCGACGCGACCGACGACCTGGCGCGCTACTACCCGGGATCGGTCATGGAGACTGGCTACGACATCATCTTCTTCTGGGTTGCCCGAATGATGATGCTGGGTCTGGCGCTGCTCGATGAGGCACCGTTCGAGACGGTCTACCTGTCGGGACTCATCCGGGACCCATACGGCAAGAAGATGTCCAAGACGACCGGCAACGTGGTCAATCCGCTCGAGATCATCGACACGACCGGCGCCGATGCGCTCAGGTTCGCCCTGATTCACGGCGCGACGCCGGGCTTGGACCAGCGGTTCGGGCAAGCCAAGGTGGAGAACGCCCGAAACTTCGCCAACAAGCTCTGGAACGCCGCCCGGTTCGTGCTCGGCGCTCGCCCGGAAACGATCCCGGCCGGATCGCCACGTCGCGCGCCGGATCCTGAGCTGCTTGGTCCGAGCGAGCGGTGGATCCGGTCGCGTCGAGCAGCGACCGTCGAGACGGTGGATCGGGCCATGAGCGACTTCCAGTTCGCGGAGGTCACTCGTGCCCTGTACGAGGCGATCTGGTCCGAATACTGCGACTGGGGCCTCGAATTCGTGAAGGTCCGCCTCGCCGATGATTCCCTCTCATCCGCGACGCGCGAGGCGACGTGGTGGACGCTGGTGGAGGCGCTGGACACCTACCTGCGGCTTCTGCATCCGGTGATGCCGTTCGTGACCGAGGAGCTGTGGGGTGCCATTCCGCACGATGCGGGTGATCCGGCGCTCCTGATCGTGGCCGACTGGCCGTCGGCGGAGGAGCAGGAGGCACCGATCGAGGCGGATATCTTCGCAATCATCGATCTGATCGGCGCCATCCGAAACGCGCGGGCGGAGGCGGGCGTGGAGGCCGGCGCATGGCTCGCGGTTCGGGTCGCCGTGCCCGACGATCTGGGGCCGGCATTCAATGCGCTTGCTCCCTCAATCGAGCGGCTCGTGCGGGCCCGGCCGCTCACACAGGTGTCGACGCGGGAAGAGCTGAATCGGTCCGCCAACGCAGGCCTGACGGTCGTCGTCGGCGACCTCGAGGCGCGAATAGAACTCTCTGCAGACGAGGATTCAGCCGACCGCGAGCGCCACCGCCTCGAGAAGGAGCTTGCGGACGCGGAGGGCTTCCTAACTGCGGCGAAGTCGCGCCTTGGCAACGACGCCTTCGTTCAGCGGGCGCCCGCAGCGGTGGTGGCCGGGGCGCGGTCGCGAGCCGCCGAGCTCGAAGAGACTGTCGCGAGGCTGCGCGAACGTCTGGGGCGCTGAAATCGGACGGTTACTTCACGGAGCCCGCGAGCAATCCCTGGACGAAGTAGCGCTGCAGGCTGAAGAAGACGATGATCGGGACGATCATCAGCAGGAATGCCCCCGCAGCCAGCAGGTTCCACTCCGTGCCGTACTGGCTCAGCAGCGTGCTGATCTGCCGGGTCAGCGGCCAGTTCTTCGGCTCCTGGACAAATACGAGCGCCATCAGAAGGTCATTCCAGACCCACAGGAACTGGAAGATCCCGTACGCGGCGATCGCCGGCACGGATAGCGGCACGACGATGGTCCGGAAGATCCCGATCCGGGATGCCCCATCGATCCTGGCCGCTTCGATCAGGTCCCGCGGCAAGGTGATGAAGAAGTTCCGCAGGAGGAAGATGCCGAACGGCAACGCGAACGCCGTGTGGGTGAGCCAGATGCCCATGAAGTTCTTGGTGAAGCCCAACTGTGCGAACAGTTGGAGGATCGGGATGAAGGCGACCTGCGCCGGAACCATCATCAGGGCGATCACGGTGAGGAACATCGTGTCCCGGAACGGGAACTTGATCCACGAGAAGGCGTACGCCGCCAGTGAGGCGATCGTGAGCGGCAGGAGCGTGGACGGGACCGAGATGATGATGTTGTTGATGAATGCCTGGAACATGCCCTGCGCATTGAGCACCGACACGTAGTTCTCGGTCGTGAACCGAAGCGTGTTGAGTGTCTCCCACCAACCGGTCGCCTGGATATCCGAGCGGGGTCGGAAGGATGTCACGAGCAGCCCGATCGTCGGCGCCAGCCAGATGACCGCCACGACCCCGAGGGCGATGTGGATCGGTGTGCGGTTCAGGATCTCCAGGATTCGGCCGCTCAGCGTGCGCGGGCGCTCGCTTCCGGTGCCCGGGCGAGGCATGTCGGGTTCAATGCTCACGTGACGGCGTCCGTCCGGAACCGCCGGATGTTGTAGAGCATCACCGGCACCATGACGATCAGCATCACGACCGCGACGGCGGCCCCCTTTCCGAACAGTCCGCCCGGGAAGGACTCCTGGTACATCGTGAAAGCCACGACCCGGCTCGACGTCCCCGGGCCGCCCTGCGTCATGACGTAGATCAGATCGAACAGCTTGACCACGTTGACGGTCAGCGTGACGGCCAGGACGGAGATAGGCAGGCTGACCATCGGCAGAATGATCCCCCGGAAGATCTGGATCTCGGTCGCGCCATCGACACGGGCAGCTTCCATGATCTCGGACGAGATGCTCTTGATCGCGGCCGACAGAATGACCGTCGCGAAGCCGACCGAGCCCCAGATCCCCACCGCGATCAGCGAGGCATTGACGAAGCTGGGATTGCCGAGCCATGAGATCGGACCGAGGTGAATGGCGTCCAGCAGTGCGTTCAGCAGGCCCGTCTTGGCGTCAGGTGCATAGACGAACTTCCAGATGACCGCCAGGGCGGTCGCGGCGATGGCCATTGGCAGGAAGACGATCGACTTGATGATCGACTCGTACCTTACGCGGGAGGCCATGACCGCCACGACCAGGCCAAGGAAGATCACGAGCGAGGTATAGAAGATCAGCCAGAGGACGTTGTTGAACAACGCGCCGGAGGGTGGGAACTGCGACAGATCGATGAATCTCGGGTCGTTGGTGAACAGGTTGACGTAGTTATCCAACCCCACGAAGTTCGTGAATTCTCCGCGTCGGCCCCGATCGAAACTCAGCAGGATCGTGTAGATCGTCGGATAGACGAGAAAGATCCCGAGGAGGAGTCCCGTCGGCAGGAGGAACAGCAGAGCTGACATCCAGCCCGATCTCTCGCCGCTGGATCCGCCCTTCGAGCGCGATGGCGTCGGCGCCCCGGTCTGAGCCGGACTGATGAATGCGGGCGTGGTCATCGGAGCAGGTTCCTCCGAATGGTCGCCGGAGAGGGTCCAGATGGAGCCCTCTCCGGCGGATCGCTACGCGAGTTGGACGCTACTCGTTGTTCCAGGCTTGCTGGATCTGCGACTGGAAGGATGCCCAGTCAACCGTTTGGCCCTGGAGGGCCTTCTGCAGCTCCGCACCCAGATCGGGGCCGCCGCCGGGAAGGAGGTCGGATCCGTCGAAGCGGACGGCGCTGGCGTTGGCGACCTGGGCCGCTTCACGCTTCACCTGGTCACTCGGATAGACATCGGCACTGACGCCCTTGACCGGCGAGATGATCGCGCCGGTGGCCG
>JBDTQY010000072.1:0-7670 GCA_039931955.1 Chloroflexota bacterium | reverse complement strand
GTTTCGAGCGTCCTGGGAAGTCGCCCATCTCCGTCCGCGAAGTTGGCTCGGAGGACCTGCTCAAGCGCCTCCGCAGCCCGCTCGTTAGCCGCGCGACTCTGTTCGCTGAAGCGATCAAACTCCGAGCGCACGGCGTCCAGGTTCATCGTCACCCCGACGCTCTGCAGGGCAGTCAGCCCAATGCGGAGCGCGCGCTCGACGACGACGCTGAGTTCGTCGCTGGGCTGTGCCCCGAGCCAGGCCGCCAGGGCCGGATCGACGAGCGTAAGCCGATCCACGAGGATCCGCTCCGTGTCGATGCGGATGGATGGGTCGGCGCGGTTCGGCAGCGAGACGATGCGGGCTTCCATGCGTACATCCTCGCGGGTGTCTGTGACAGCTAGCGTGTCACAGTTGGAATCCCGTCCCTCGCGCCGCCTTCGTATGCCCGCGACAGGCATCACCTGAAAACCCAGACCCCCAGAACCGACGATCAGCGCCACGCGGCAAGGACACACGAAGAACTTCCGGATCAGCTCCCTCGGTAAGTCGTCATGGAGTAGGGCGCCAGCAGGAGTGGCACGTGGTAGGACCGGCTCGTGTCCTCGATCCGAAGATCAACACTCATCCGACGGAAGAACGGGTGGCCGCCTCCGCCCATGGCAGGAGCCGCAGCATCGCTCCCGGGTGGCGCGGCCAGGTTGAACTCGAGCCGATAGGTGCCTGGCGATATGGGCCGTTCCAGGAGGTCGCGAATGCGCCCCTCGCCATCGGTCAGGGCTTGCGTGAGGCGGATGGGCCTATCGTCCTCGCCGAGCTTGTAGAGACTGACATGCACACCACTGGCCGGCTTGCCGCTCTCCACGTCGAGGACATGTGTGGAGATCGTTGGGCTCGACGGGCCACCCTCGGGGATCTTGGGTGTTCCCGGACCGCTGTTAGCCACGTATCCTCCGGAGATGGGAAATCTGCAGATCACGGTCGGCGACGACCTCCACTTTAGCGCCGGATGGGAAACCGCCGCACCCCGGACGATCGAAGCCGTGCGGCGGATGCTGCCGATCGAGAGCCAGCTCATTCATTGCCGCTGGTCGGGTGAGAGCACCTGGATCCCGTACGGCGATTTTCGGCCGGGCATCGACTACGAGAACCACACCTCGTACCCGGCGCCGGGCATGCTCGCCATGTACCCAGGCGGCATCAGCGAGTGCGAGATCTTCTTCCCGTACGGTGCCTGCGCCACTGCATCCAAGGTCGGCCAGCTCGCGGCCAACCATTTCGCCTCCATCGTTCCGGACGAGGGCTGGCAGGACCGCCTGCGAGAGGTCGGACGGCGCGTGCTCTGGGATGGCGCTCAGCGGATCAGGATCGAAGAGGTCGCGTGACGGATCTCCTCGTCCGCGGTGGCACCGTCGTCACCGCCTCGGGGTCCCGATCTGCCGACATTGCCGTTGACGGCGGCCGGATTACAGGGATCGACACCGACCTTGGCGGGCTGGCTGCCAACGCGCGCAGGATTGTGCACGCCGGCGGGCTCCTTGTCCTGCCCGGCATCGTGGATGTCCACACCCACACCCGTGTCGCGAGTGATCAGCAGCCCGACCGGTTCTTCCGGGACTCCGTGGCCGCAGCGTTCGGCGGCACGACCACGTTCCTGGCCTTCAACAATCCGGGTACCGGTTCTTCGCCGGCAGCCGAACGATCCCTCCTCGTTGGCCTGCGCGAGTGGCGCGCGGCCACGGAATCGGACAGTGCCGTGGACTACGCCGTCAGCCTGGCGATTTCGGGCCACATGGACGATCCGATCGCGGAACTCCCGGCGATGGTCGATGCCGGGGTCTCGACCGCCAAGGCGTTCATGGTTTTCGACTTCCGCCTCGACGATGTCCGCCTCTTCGAGGCCATGGGCGTGCTCGGACGCCGCGGGGGAATGCTCCAGATCCATTGCGAGGACCCGGTTCTCATTGACGCCGCCGTCGGCGCGACGCTGATCCGAGGCGACACCGGTCCGCACTTCCACGCCAGCTCCCGACCGGCCTACGCGGAGGGCGTGGCCACCGCCCGGGCGATGGCGTTCGCCCGGGCTGCCGATGCCCCGGTCCATGTCGTGCACCTGTCATCGGCCGATGCCCTGCGCCATGTCCGCGAGGCGCGGGCCATCGGGCTCAGCGTCTCCGCCGAAACCTGCCCCCACTACCTGGCGCTGACCGATTCCAGTTACGAGGTCGGAGATGCCCTTGAGGTTGCCAAGGTCCTGATCTCCCCTCCGCTCCGAGCCGCCGAGGATCAGGACGCCCTGTGGGACGGCCTCACCCGGGGGGATCTGAGCATGATCGCCACGGACCACGTGCCGGATCGGGCGGACCTCGAGAAGGCCGAGGCCGCCAACGGGGCGTCCTTCGACCGGATCAGCAACGGCGCCCCGGGCATCGAGACACTGCTGGCGATCACCTACGGCCTGGGCGTCGCCAAGGGCCGGCTGTCGATCGAACGACTCGTCGATGTCCTGGCGACGACGCCGGCGCGCCGGTTCGGGCTTCAGCATAAAGGGGCCATCGAGGTCGGTCGTGACGCCGACCTTGTGCTCCTCGATCCTGCGGCGCGGCGGACACTCCGTGCCACGGATCTCCACCACACGAGTGACTACACGCCCTACGAGGGACTCGAGATCGAGGGTGCCGTTCGGTCAGTCTTCGTCCGTGGACGCGCCGTTGTCAGCGACGGCGCCTTCGTCGGCGAGCGTGGCTACGGGCGCTTCGTCGAGCGTGAGGCCGCCGGCGGCTAGGACCCTTCCGCCTCCGCTGGCATCCCGGACTCGGCCCCGGGCGTGCCAGTCCCAGCCCCGGGGGTCTGCGGCCCACCGAGCGCGCGGCGGACGACCCAACCGATGCTGCCGCCCTGGCCGATCAGCGTGAACAGCGTGATCCCGAAGACCACGCTCTGGACCATCGACCGTTGTGGGAAATCCGCTGGCAGCGAAAGGGCGAGCGCGACGGCGACGGCGCCGCGAAGGCCCGACCAGAAGAGCACGTGCAGCCAACCCCGCCGCAGCCCGCTTCGGCGAGCCCCGACGAGGCGCGACATCCCGCCGAGCAGCCCGTAGATCACGAGCGCGCGTGCGACGAGGACGGCGGCAATGCCCCACACGATCGGCACGGCCGCTTCGACCAGGCCACCGATGGTGATCGCCAGGCCCACCAGGAGGAAGATGATGGCCGTCATGATGAAGGCGAGGAATTCCCAGACCGTATCCAGGGCCTCCTGCGTCCGGGCACTCATGCCGATGCGACGGCCGTAAGTCCCGAGCGTGACCCCCGCGACCACCGTGGCGATGACACCCGACTCGTGGAGTAGGTCGGCGACGACATACGTCCCGTAGGCGACGAGCAGGGAGATGGTCGTCTCGATCAGGTGGTCATTGACCCGCGCGACCACCCGCGACGCGACAAAGCCCGTGATACCCCCGAGCAGGACGCTGAATACGACGGTGGCGGTGAAGCCGGCGACTGCTTCCTCGATGGACACCTGCGTTTCGACTGCGCGGAGGGCGATCGAGAAAACCACGATGGCGGTGCCGTCGTTGAACAGACTCTCCCCCTCGACGAGGGTGGTCAGAGCTCGCGGGGCGCCCAGTTGCCTGAACGTCGCGACGACCGCCACCGGGTCGGTGGCGGAGACCATGGCTCCGATCACGAATGCGATGTCCAGGGCCAGCCCGGTCGTCAGGTGGAGTACCACCGCCACGACCGCCGCCGAGATCAGGACTCCGGGAATGGCCAGCAGGGCGATGCCAACGCTGGTCGCCTTGAGATGCCCGAAGTCGGTCTGATAGGCAGCTTCAAAGACCAGCGCCGGGAGGAGGACGACCAGTACGAGCTCAGGCGTGATCTCGAACCCCGCCTCTGGAGCGAAGGCGGCAATCCCGAGCCCGAACAGGACCAGGGCCACGGTGTACGGAAAGCCGATACGTCGCGAGATCAGGGCCAGGACCGCCGCCGCCCCGAGCATCGCGGTGAACAACTCAACGCCACGGAACGTGTTCTCACCGAGCACGGTTGTTCTCCATCCCGACGCCGTTCCCGAGCATCTTGTAGGCATCCAGGGTCAGGAAATCCACCGGCTCTTCGGCCAGCACGAGCTCATCCAGTAGCGCGGAGGCGGTCCCGAGGTGGCCGGCTCCGGATCCGAGCTCGGCCAGGATCTCGATCCGCAGGGCGAGGTATCGGTCCGCATCGAACGTCGAACCATCGTCCAGGCGCGCGTGCGTCGCCCGCCACTGCCAGAGCTGGGACCGCGAGATCTCGGCGGTGGCCGCATCCTCCATGAGGTTGTTGATTGCCGCCGCACCGTTCCCGGACAGCCACGCATCCAGGTACTGGAGGGCGACGGAGATGTTGAGGCGAGCGCCCGCTTCGGTGAATACGCCGTGCGGAACCCGGATGTCGGCCAGCTGGGCGGCGGTCACCTCGACGTCTTCCCGCAGCCGGTCCCGCTGATCCGATGCGGCGCCCAGGACGCGGTTGAAAACCTCGGTCGCGAGCGGGACCAGGTCGGGATGGGCCACCCACGTCCCATCGAACCCATCGCTGGATTCTCGTTCCTTGTCCTCGCGAACACGCGCCATGGCCGTGGCGTTGATCGCCGCATCCCGCCGTGACGGGATGAACGCGGCCATACCCCCGATGGCATGGGCCCCACGGGCATGACAGGTCCGGACCAGCAACTCGGTATAGGAACGCATGAACGGGACCGTCATCGTCAATGCGGACCGGTCCGGCAGGGCGTTTCCGGCCCGCGCACCGACCGTCTTGATGCAGGAGAAGAGGTAGTCCCAGCGCCCCGCATTGAGCCCCGAGGAATGCTCGCGAAGTTCCCAGAGAATCTCGTCCATCTCGAAGGCCGCATGGATGGTTTCGATCAGTACGGTGGCGCGCACCGACCCGCGCGGAATACCAAGCGCCTCCTGGGTCCAGATGAACACGTCGTTCCAGAGCCGGGCTTCCAGGTGCGATTGCAGTTTCGGCAGGTAGAGGTATGGCCCGGTTCCTCGGCGCAGCCGCTCCGCGGCGTTGTGGAACAGGTAGAGCCCCGCATCGAACAGGCTCGCCGACATGGGCAGGCCATCCAGCGTCAGGTTGGCCTCGTCGAGGTGCCAGCCCCGGGGCCGGACCAGGAGAACCGCGCTCCTGGGGCCAACGCGGTACTGCTTTCCGTCGGGCGAGGTGAAGGCCAGCGTCCCTCGGACGGCATCCCGGAGAGCGGCCTGGCCGCCGACCACGTTCGCCCAGGTCGGCGACAGGGCGTCCTCCAGATCGGCCATGAAGACGCGGGCCCCGGAGTTGAGGGCATTGATCATCATCTTCGGTTCAGCTGGACCGGTGATCTCGACCCGCCGGTCCATGAGATCCGCCGGCGCCGCGGCGACCCTCCACGACCGATCGTCGCGAATCGATGCCGTCTCCGGCAGGAAGTCGAGGTTCGCCCCGGCCCGAAGTTCGGTAGCGCGGGCGATGCGCCGCGCCAGCAGCGACGCACGGTCACCCCTGAACCGGCGCTCCAGGTCCTCGAGGAATTCGAGAGCGGCCGGAGTCAGGACATCGGCGGCGCCGGAGACATCGGCACCACGGACCTCGATGGCCATTCGGGTCAGCTGCTCCGGCGGACGGTCGCGTCGATAAGACCGTATGGCTCGGACGTCGAGACGTAGACGGCGGCCGGGTTATCGAGGCCGAAAGGCTCCAGGTTGACTGTCCAGTGGTGAAGGTTCGGCAGGACCATGCGGACCCAGTCGATCGTCGGCTCGGCCTCGAGCATCGCCGACGCCATGATCCAGATGGAGGCCTGGACCGACGGGCTGAAGTGCTCTGCCAGGGTGGTCATGAGTGCCGAGCGCGCGCTCTCGAACGCAGAATCGAAGTCGAAGCCGGGCTCGGCGGCCGTCTCCCCGTATCCCCAGAGGGCTGTGATCTTCGTGGCCATGAGCCGGTCCTCGGCTTCCGGCAGGGTTGTCCGCTCGTCACGCTCGAAACCGACGAACGCCGACTTGGTGGTCTTCATGATGGTCAGGTCCTCGATCCCGGCCTCGATCGTGGCGCCGGACTTGCTCGCCGCGACAACGGCCACGCGGGTCATGTCGCCGTCCCGCCTGAACGCATCCGGGGATGGTCCTGCGGCGAGCGTGACCCGCGACCAGCCATGCTCCCGGATCGTGATCGTCGCGCGATCCACCTGGGGGTACCCGGCAAAATGGCGGGCGACCGTCAGGCCGAACGATTCCGCCGTGCCATCCAGGTTGTCGCGGGCAAACGCGTAGACGGTGTTCTTCATCGTGTCGGTTGCGACGAGGTTGGCATTGTCGCCATCGACGTGGGCAGCGGTGAAGTCGCCCTCCAGCGAGACATCCACGGTCAGGTCGCGCAGGACATGGCGATCCGGATCGCGGCGGACGGTGACGAGGCGGATCCGCGACTTTCCGTATCGATTGGCCCCGAGTTCGTACATGCCACCCTCCTCGTTCAACCGTCGCGTCCGCCCAGCGCCGACCAGCGGGCCATGGCGATGTCGACGACGGCATCCAGCGCGCGGGTTCGCTCAGTCTGCGGGTCGGCGGCGAGCGAGGCCGCCATCTCCGGCACCAGGGCCGCCCAGGATCGGCCGGCCACGTACACACAGTAGCGGAAGCCGAAGCGGGCCTCGTAAGCGACATTGAGCCGTTCCAGCTCAGCACCCGCACGCTGACGGGCGGCGTCGTCGTCAGCAGAGCTGGCGGCCGCCGAGTCGAGGGGGTAGCCCTGCTCGTGGTACGACGCCGCAGATACCGTCTCCGGCGACGCGCCAAGTCGGGGATGCGCATCGATCAGTTCGATCTGCTCGCTGAGCGGCATCGTATGGGCCAGGGTCCTTGCACGAGAGAATAGCGATTCCCAATCCGGATCCGGGCGCCCAGCCTCGAGCCGGCCAAGGAAGCGCGGCGCTCCTTCGAACAACGGCGCGAGCGTGGCCACATACGCCGCCGGTCCGGCCGCATTCAGATCAGCGAGGTCGAGCCCTCCGGTCACCACCCGCCGGCTTCGCGGAGCATGCGGTGGAGGATGCGGGCGGCCACCGTACGGCGGTAGTCGGCGGTGGACCGGATATCGTCGATGGGCTGCAGTTCACCCGCCAGGGTCTCGGCTGCCGTGGCTGCCCATGCGACGGTGAGCGCCTGTCCCTCGAGGGCATGTTCGGTCGCATGGGCCCGGATCGGTGTCGCCGCCACGGACCCCAGGGCCACGCGGACGCGCTCCCAGCGACCCCCTGGACCCACTTCCCAGGCGAGGCTCATGACGATCTTCGAAATCGCCTGTGCCCGCCGGGTCCCAACCTTGCGGAACCGCACCTGGCGTCCCGGCGGCGTTGGGATCCGAATACGGAGGATCAGCTCATCGGCGGCGAGCGCCGTCTGGCGGTAGCCGGGAAAGAAGTCCGCGGCGGCGATCACTCGCTCCCCACGGGCGCTCCCGACCACGATCTCGGCATCGGTCGCCAGCAGGACTGGGAGCGTGTCCCCGGCCGGGGAAGCATTCGCAATATTGCCACCGAGCGTGCCACGGTTCTGGATCTGCGCCGCGCCCACGGTCGAGGCCGCCTCGACAAGGGCACCGAGTCTGGCCTGGCAGTCCGGGCTCAGGCGGACGTCGCTGTAGGTGGTC
>JBDTQY010000071.1:0-5087 GCA_039931955.1 Chloroflexota bacterium | reverse complement strand
GGTCTGACGGTATCCCGGAAAGAAGTTCGCGGCGGGGATCACTCGCTCACCACGCGTGCTCCCGACCACGATCTCGGCATCGGTTGCCAACAGGACGGGGAGCGTGTCTCCCGCTGGGGACGCATTGGCGATGTTGCCACCGAGCGTGCCGCGGTTCTGGATCTGCGCCGCGCCCACGGTCGAGGCGGCCTCCACAAGGGCGCCGAGCCGGGCCTGGCAGTCGGCGCTCCGGCGGACGTCGCTGTAGGTGGTCCGCGCCCCGAACACGATGGCGTCAGGCTCACACACGATCCCACCGAGTTCGAGCAGGTGCGAGACGTCCAGCAGCCGGGCGGGCGGCTCGCCGATCTCGCCGGTCAGTCGGACCATGAGGTCCGTCCCGCCCGCGATCGGCACGTGCGGAGAGGCAGCAAGGAGCGCATAGGCCTCAGCGAGCGTGGCGGGCGCGACGATGGGCGGTTCGACCGGCACGCGTCAGTCTCGCCCGCGCAGGCGGCGCCGGAGCATCACGATGAGGGCGGCCATCAGCGCAAAGCCCCCGATGATCTGGCGTGGCGACATCACCATGTTCAGCTCGCCGGACTCCCGGCCCGCACCTTCCTTCGACTGGGAGGCCGCGCTCGTTTCGGCGGCCTCGACCGGGTCCTTCCCCGTGTCTGCGGCCGCGTCCGTCCCCGTGTCCGCAGCAGGGCCAGCGGCGCCGGCCGCGGTCTCAACTTCCTCACTCATGACGCCACCTCTCCGGCCGCTACGGCCGCGATCGCATCGACGATCTTCTGATACCCGGTACATCGACAGAGATTGCCGGCGATGCCCTCCCGGATCGCATCTGGATCCGGCCCGCCCCCTGCGTCCAGATAGGCGCGCGCGGCCATCAGCATGCCCGGCGTGCAGATCCCACATTGGGCCGCGCCGAACTGCAGGAAGGCCTCCTGGAGAACATCCAGGCCACCGGGCTCGCGAGCCGAGACGGCCAGGCCCTCAACGGTCCGGACGATCCGGCCGTCCACCTGGCACATCGGCACGAGGCAGGCATCCACGACATCGCCGTCCAGCAGGACGGAGCAGGCTCCGCACTCCCCTTCCCCGCAACCCTCCTTGGTGCCCGTCAGGCCCAGGTCCTCACGAAGGACATCGAGGAGGCGCCGCATGCCGGGGACGTCCACTTCGACAGGCTCGCCGTTGACCAGGAAACCGATGGCGCTCATGCGATACCTCGGACCGGCTCGTCGGCCTGGTCATCGAGGGCCGCGATGATGCGTTCCGGCGTGGCCGGGAGCTCGGTGATCCAGACCTCCACGGCATCGTGGATGGCGGCGACCACAGCCGGAGCCCCGACATCCATCGGAAGCTCGCCGACACCTTTGGCCCCATGCGGCGCGCCGCTGAACGGCGCCTCGACCAGCAGCGTTCGCATCCGGGGCGCATCCAGGGCGGTCGGGATGAGGTACGTGGCGAGGCGGTCGTTGAGATAGCGACCGTTGTCCAGCTTGATCTCCTCGATCGTGGCGTAGCCGATCGCCTGGAGCGTCCCGCCCTCCACTTGTCCCTCACACAGAATCGGGTGCAGGACACGACCGACGTCGTCCACCGCGACCACGTCGCGGACCGCCACTTCCCCCGTATCGAGGTCCACCTCGACGGTTATCACGCAGGCGGCCCAGCCAAAGACCGGGTACGCATCGCCGCGATAGGTCGCATCGTCGAAGTTGACGCCCGGGTATGGCTCAAACCGCTGATCGATCCTGGTGGGGCCGTGGGCAATCGCGTCGGCCAGGTACACCTCGGCGAAGGGCCGCCCGTCGTGGCGCGCTTCGACTTCGGCCCGGAGTCGCCGCGCGGCATCGATGCAGAGTCCCCCGACCACCATCGCTGTCCGGCTGGCAACGGTCGGGCCGCTGTCCGGGACGAAGGCAGTGTCGACCGGTGCCATATCCACGTGGTCGGCGACGATGCCGAGCTCGCCGGCAACCATGAGCGGGAAGATCGTGTTGGTCCCCTGTCCCATCTCGGTCGAGCCGATGAGGATCCGGACCCGCCCCTCGCTGGTCAGTTCCACGGACGCAACCGAGCCGATGTGGACCTCGCCGGAGCCAGTGAACCCGGCCCCGTGCCAGGCGAGCGCGAGGCCGATGCCGGTCGCCTTGGAGGCTGCCTGCGAGTGCAGTCGCGAGGACGGACCGAACACGCCATTGGGCCCGGTTCGGCGAGCCGCGGCAGCCGCTCTGTTCTCGGCCCGGACCCGCTCAAATTCGCTCGCCTCGACCGCCAGCCGAAGGACTTCCTGGGCGGCCACGCTCTCGCGGAGGACCTGGCCCGTCGGCGTCGTGTCGTCCAGTTCGTAGACGTTCCGTCGGCGGATCTCCGCCGGGCTCATGTCGAGCCGCTCGGCGATGCGGTTGAGGTGCGTCTCCATGGCGAACTCGGTCTGGGGAGCCCCGAACCCGCGAAAAGCCCCGTTGGGCGCCGTGTTGGTCCGCGTCGCGCGCGCCCTGATCCGCACGTTCGGGCAGCGATACGGTCCCCCGGAGTGGAGCGCACCGCGCGACAGGACCACCGGCGTCAGCGTGCAATACGCGCCGCCGTCCATGACGATCTCAATGTCCTGGGCAACGAGGGTCCCATCTCGCATGACCCCGGTCCGGTGCCGGATGATCGCCGGGTGGCGCTTGGTGGTTGCCACAAGGTCTTCGTGGCGGTCGTAGATCATCCGGACTGGCCGGCCGCTCTTGCGTGCCAGGAGGGACGCGTGGAGGGCGATGATGGACGGGAATTCCTCCTTGCCGCCGAACCCGCCGCCGGTTTCCGCCTGGATCACCCGCGCCTGCGCCGAGCTCAGACCGAGGGTCTTCTTCATCGCCTTGTGGACGTAGTACGGGCACTGCAGCGAGCCGTGGACCGCCATCCCTCCATCTTCGGCCGGGACCGCGATCATGGCGTTGTTCTCGATGTAGAGCTGCTCCTGGTGACCGACCCGGTACTCACCTTCCAGGATCAGGTCCGCACCCGCGAACCCGGCGTCGAGGTCGCCGCCGCCGATCTCATATTCCGCAAAGACGTGCTCTGACGCCTCGGGATCGAAGACCGGTTCGAGCGGTTCGGTCACCAGCCGGATGTGCGGTCGGAGTTGCCGGAGCGTCTCCCGATCGACAGCGGCGAGGAGCGCCACGGGCTCGGCGTGGTGCCGAATTTCGCCCCCGACCGGAACGAGGACGGGCTGGTCCTCCTTGATCGCGCTGATGAGGTTCTCGCCGGTGATGTCGGTGGCGGTCACCACGATCACGCGGGACCAGTCGATCGCTGGATCCAGTTCGATGGCCAGCAGTCGGGCGCGAGGCTCCGTGGATCGGATCGTCGTCCCGTACCACGCCCCGGGAAAGACGAGGTCGTCCGTGTACTTGGCCGCCCCGCTCAGTTTCGCCGGACCCTCCCGACGAACGGGGTAGCCGCGGGTCCGCCCCGCGACCGTTGCGCCGCGCTCCAGGATCAGGGCATCCGGCATCGAATGCTCGGGCGACACGGCAGGACGCGGCATCGTACGGGTCGTCATCGCGGGATCGATTCCTCCGGAGCCGGGCTACTCGCGTTGGATATCGAGCGTACCACCCGGCTGGAAGATGCCCAAGGCCCGAGGCGGCTTGGTCGCGCCCCCGCCGCCGTCAGTCCTGACCCCGTCGCAACGCCCGGCCAGGTGTCGCACCGGTATGACGTCCGGCAGCCACCACCGGCACGCCGGCCACGAAGACATGCTCGATGCCCTCCGGGAACTGCCGCGGCTCGTCGTAGGTCGCCAGCGATCGAACCCGAGCCGGGTCGAAGACGACGAGATCGGCAACAAATCCGTCCACCAGCCGGCCGCGATCCCGCAGGCCGAGCCGCGCCGCGGGCATCGAGGTCATCCGGGCGACCGCATCCTCGAGGCCAAGGATGCCCTCGTCTCGCACGAACTGCCCGAGGATCCGCGGGAACGACCCGTACGTCCGGGGGCTGGGTTTCGCCCCCACGAAGGTGGAGTCGGTCCCGACCATCGCCCCAGGGTGTCGGTAGAAGCGACGGATACCGTCCGTGTGCGGACCCGGGGTGACCTGGTTCAGCCGCAGGCCCTCGGACAGCAGCAGGTCGCACAGCAGCTCCACCAGATCGGTCCCCGTATCGCGGCCGATGGCGCCGAGGGTCATGCCCTCCCATTTGGCATGTTCCGGGCGGCCGAAGTAGCCGAGGCGGATATCGGCGATCCCTCCGGCGCCGGCGTAGAGCACGCCCCGAGCCTGCAGTTCGTCACGGATCCGGGCTCGGACCTTCTGGTCGGCCAGCCGCTCTCTGGTCGGCCCAGGGCCACCGGCCTGGACCCAGGTTGGAATCGTGATCAGGAGGCGTGTCGACGCCCACTCCGAGGGGTAGGCATCGAAGGTGACATCCAGACCCTCCGCTCGCGCGTCGTCCACCAGCGACAGCATCTGGTCGGGCGTGCCCGGGAAGGTCGCCCGATGGTAGAAGTGGGTGATGTGCGAGGGCGCCTCGCCCCGGCGACCGATCTCGATGGCTTCGCGGAACGGATCGAGAAACTGATCACCGAGCGGGTACCGGACGTGGGTGTGGTAGATGCCGCCGAGCCGACCCGCCTCGTTCGCGAGTTCGGCCAGCTCCTCGGTCGAGGCGTATGAGCCGGGCGGATAGTCCAACCCTGACGAGATCCCGAAAGCGCCGGCCTCCATCCCCTCGCGCAATAGAGCGCGCATGTGCGCGACGGCGCGAGCGTCGGCCACCTCGTCTTCCCAGCCGACGGCTGCGATCCGGAGTGGAGCGTTCCCCACGAGCACCGCCAGGTTCACGCTGACCCGACCATCAAACCGTTCGAGGTAGCTCGCGACCGTGTCCCAGTCGATCGCCACGCCGGCCGGGTTGCCGTCGAGACCGGCATTGAGTTCGACGAAGGCGGCGAGGTTTGCGGAATCCATGAACGGCGCATAGCCGTTCCCATCCACCCCGATCACCTCGGTCGTGACGCCCTGGCGGACCTTGGGTTCGTGGAGGGGCTCGGCCAGGATCATCAGCCCGGAATGGCTGTGCAGATCGATGAACCCCGG
>JBDTQY010000070.1:0-3066 GCA_039931955.1 Chloroflexota bacterium | reverse complement strand
GAAGCTCGTTGGCCCGGTCCAGGGCCACGTGGTACGGCATGATCACGTGGGCGCTGCGGCTGACTCGGACGCGGGCCACGTCGATGCCGCGACCGGCCAGCATGTCCAGTTCCGAGATCAACGTCGCCGGGTTCACGACCACGCCCGTCCCGATCACGGACGTGATATGCGGGTAGAGCACACCGGACGGGACCAGGTGGAGCTTGAAGATCTCATCACCGGTGACCACGGTGTGGCCAGCGTTGTCTCCGCCCTGATAGCGGACGACCATCGAGACCTGCTCGGCCAGGAAGTCGGTGGTCTTTCCCTTGCCCTCATCGCCCCACTGGAGCCCGACGATCACGGTAGCCGGCATGTCAGCGAGCCCCCTGCAGCATGCCCATACGTCCTCGGGGCACGAAAAAGCCCCGGGCCAAACGGCTCGGGACCTGGATAGACATCTCCCGTGTCTCGCGTCCGCCGAGCCGGCGGAGCCTCCGATCCTGGTCGCTCGGGCGCCTCACGGGACGGCCGATGCGCCCTCGTCGCGCGATCGCTGGACCTCCCTGCCCCAGTCGCCACGACATGCCGATCCGGGAACCCGCGGAGTATAGCAACGCCGGCGAGCGATCGACTGAGCACGGTGTGTCGACCGAGACTATTGGTCAGAACGTGCCAGTACTACCGTTGCATCAACGCCCCGTAATCCGGCGCCTAGGATCAGGCCATGAGAGTCCTTCGTTCCGCGTGGCCGCTTGCGCCGGCCCTGACTGCACTCCTGCTCCTCGTGCGGCCGGAACTCCTGCATCCGCTGGCCGTGCCGTTTCTCATCGCGGCCGTCGCCGTCGGTCTCTCGACCGGCGTGGCCCTCGCCTATACGACGTCACGGATCGGCCCGCTCGTGGAGGCGGCCGAGAACATTGCCTCCGGGGCCACGAATGTGGTGGTTCCCTCCAGGTCGGACGACCTCGGGCGCAGGCTCAGCGCGGCGGTATCGGCCATGTCGACGCGGCTTGCATCCGTGGATGCCCAGGCAACCACGGACCTGCTGACGGGCCTGCCGAATCGGGCCACGATCGCCGGTGCGCTGTTCTCCGAGGTGGAGCGGGCCATCCGCCATCGCCGCCCACTGTCGGTCATCTTCGCGGACATCGATCACTTCAAGGTCGTCAATGACAGCTACGGGCACGAACAGGGCGACATCGTCCTCCAACACGTGGCTCACGCGCTGAAGAGCCGCCTCCGCGCAACCGACCTGGTCGGGCGGTACGGAGGGGAGGAGTTCCTCATCGTCCTCCCGGAAACGACTGTGGCTGACGCGGCCGCACTGGCCGACCAGTTGCGCCTGGCCGTTGCAGGCGAACGCCACACGCTCGGCGGACACGAACAGGTCTCGGTAACCGCGTCCTTCGGCGTCACCGGCGGGCTGGCGGACCGCCTGCGAATGGACAGCCTTCTGCGGGAGGCGGACGCCGCGATGTACAGCGCCAAGGCACTCGGCCGTGACCAGGTCTATGCCTTCATCGAGCCCGACGACGAGTCCTCGGTCATCCAGTCCCCCATCTCGCCTGCGGGACGAACCCGGGCCCTTGAGCTCGGTCGGTTCGCCCACGGTGCGGCCGCTGAGGCGCTCGCGTCGATCATCTCGCCACTCCCCCACTACCGGGGTCAGCCGTCGGCACTCATCGCGACGATCGTGTCGGCCCTGGCGCGCAGCCTTGATCTCCCCGAGCACGAGGTCGACAAGATGCGCGTCGCGGCCCTGCTCCACGATGTCGGCAAAGTGGGTATTCCCCAGGACATCCTCGAGAAGCCGTCGTCGCTCACAGCGGCTGAGTGGCGCTCGGTCGTGCAGCACCCCCGGATCGGGCAGGTCATCCTCGAACAGGCGACAACGCTCCGGGATGCCGTCCCGATCATCCTTCACCACCACGAGCGGTTCGCCGGCGAGGGATACCCGTACGGCCTGCGCGGCCAGGAGATCCCGCTCGGAGCCCGGATCGTGGCGATTGCCGACGCGTACGACGCGATGATTCAGGATCGACCGTACAAGAAGAAGATCAGTCACCCGGCAGCCATCAAGGAACTTCGGGCCCATGCCGGGACTCAGTTCGATCCGGACCTCGTGGACCTCTTCTGCGATCTCTACGCGGACCACGCCCCGGAGGCCGACCCGAGCGCGGTGGGTTTCCAGGCCGCCTTCGCGGCCCCCCGTCATGCGGTCGCCCATACGCCGTTCGAGCCGGATCAGGCGGCCGCGACCGGCTGAGTCTCGAGTCCCCCGGCTCGCCGCGCCGGCTGAGTCACGCCCAGGCTTGCCACCGATGGCCGTCGATGGAGGCGGAAACCAGCCAGGGATGAGTGACGGGTGAGCACTCCCGGCTAGGTTTACCCCGCCCGTCGAAGTTCGCCGGTCTCAGCAGCCTCCGTCGCCGGGGGCTGCAGTCGCACCGGCACTCGCTGCAATGCCCGCCGCACGCAGGATCGGCCCGTGACCCGTCGGTCGATCGATATAGGAGTAGCGGACCAATGAACAAGGTCCTTCTGACCGGCCGCCTGACGCGGGATCCAGAGATGAGATCCCTGGCCTCGGGCAAGCACGTGACGCAGTTCAGCGTCGCGTCACATGAATACGCGGGTAACGGCAAGGAACGGCCCGAGTTTCACAACATCGTGACCTGGGATCGGCTCGCCGAGATCTGTGGACGCTATCTCGGAAAGGGGCAGCAGGTCTCCATCGATGGCCGTTTGCAGACGCGGACGTGGGATGACGAGCGCGGCGTGCGGCACTGGAAGACCGAGATCGTGGCCCAGGCCGTGGAGATGCTCTCAGGGCGCGGCAAGAAGGATTACGCGGCCGAATCGGCCGCAAACGACCTCGAGGGTGCGCTTGCTGACGAAGAGGATTCGGCTGCGGCACTCGCCGCTGCAGACCCGATCCCCGAAGAGCTCGCCGCCTGATCCCCTGGGCGCCGCGTCGCCCACTGGCTCCACGGACAACCTGAGGAACTCGGGCGCCGGCCCACGGTCGGCGCCCATCACCTCCACCCAGTCAGCCGCAGGGCTCGATTCGGTACAGCGCGCGGC
>JBDTQY010000069.1:0-2469 GCA_039931955.1 Chloroflexota bacterium | reverse complement strand
TTCCGATCCTCTGGAACCTCGACGGGGCCGTCGTGGAGAGCTTCTCGCCCGACTTCTATCTTCCGGAGCTTGACCTCTACCTCGAGATGACGACGCTGAAGCAGCGTCTCGTCCGCAAGAAGAATCGCAAGCTGCGGCGTCTCAGGGAGCTGTACCCGTCGATCCGGATCAAGTTGTTCTACGCCCGCGACTTCCGGGCGATGATGCTGAAGTACGGACGCCTGGCTCTCGCGGACTCCCTGTCCGGGACGCTCGGACAGATCGGCGGAGAGCGCATCCCGATCGAGCCCTGGGCCCCCGAACCTACGGCCGTTGAGCTCCCGGCCCTCGAAGCCGCAGCCACCCTCTTGTCCGACGCAGCCATCCGATCAACCGACCCTGAGCCCGCTGCTTCGCCGCGGATCGTCGGGCGTCAGCGTCGACGCGGGAAGCGAAGGCCCCCGACATCGGAGCCCGATATGCTCGTGATTGCCGGCTCGGGGCCCGCGGCCAGGCGATCCGACCGCATCACCACGGATCATGACCCGATCCCACCCGAGGAGGCACCCAGCACCTGATGCGGACCCCGAGCGATCTCAACGCCGATATCGGCGAAGTGCTCCTGGACGAGGAACAGATCCAGGCTCGCATCCTGGAGCTGGGCGCGCAGATCAGCACCGACTATGCGGGGCGGCAGCTCACGCTGGTGAGTGTGCTCAAGGGCTCACTGCCCTTCATGGCGGACCTGATGCGCTCCATCACGCTGCCTTTGCGGATCGACCTGATGGAAGTCAGCTCGTACGGGGGCGCGACCACCGAGTCGTCGGGCCTGGTTCGAATCCTGAAGGATCTCTCCGCCTCCATCGAGGGGGAGGACGTCCTCATCTGCGAGGACATCATCGACACGGGCCTGACGCTCAACTACCTGGTCCGCTACCTGCGGGGCAAGAAGCCCGCATCACTCCGAATCTGCACGCTCCTGGACAAACCAGCCCGGCGCCTGGTGGAGATCCCGGTTGACTACACCGGCTTCACGATCCCGGACCAGTTCGTGGTCGGTTACGGCCTGGACTACAACGAGCTGTACCGCAACCTCCGCTTCGTCGGTGTCCTGAAGGCCGAGGTCTACACGACGCCCGAATGAGCGCCCATCGACGCCCGGTCGGTCGGGCCCGGATCCTCGCCGCCCTCGGTTCGATCGTCGTCCTCGTCGGCTGCGTCCTTCGCTGGTGGACGGTCGGCGGCCTGAACGGGCTGCCGGAGATCAGCGGGAATGCCTTCGATGGGTTGGGGATCGTCGTATTCGCGGCCGCTCTCGCCACCATCGCCGTGGTCACCCTGCCCTACGCGACGGAGCGTCCTGTCCGGGCGAACCGATGGCCGATCTATGCGCTGCTTGCGGGCCTCGCGTGGGTCGCGTTTGCCCTCCGCTTCGTGGACCTACTGACGGTCGGCGCCCTCGCCTTTCGCGAACCGCTTGAGGTCGTGACCAACGGGCCGGGGCTGTGGGTCACCGGAATCGGTCTGGCCTTGCTCGCGCGGGCGGCCTACGACATCCACCGGGAGATCGGCGGGCGCTGAGGTCCGGTCAGGCGATCCCCAGGTAGACCTTCTGGACGTTGGGGTCATCGCGCAGCGATGCCGCACTGTCGCTCATGGCGATCGACCCGGTTTCGATGACATAGCCGCGGTCGGCGATCTGGAGTGCCATCCGGGCGTTCTGTTCGATCAGGAGGATCGTCGTCCCCTCCGCATGCAATCGGACGATCGTCTCGAAGATCGAATCGACGAGCACCGGTGCGAGCCCCATCGAGGGCTCATCGAGGAGCAGGATCCGTGGCTGCGCCATGAGCGCGCGGGCCATCGCCAGCATCTGCTGTTCGCCACCGCTCAGCGTTCCGGACACCTGGCTGTGTCGCTCCTTGAGCCGCGGGAACATCGCATACCCGCGCTCGATGCCGGCCTTGACGTCCGCCTGATTATTGAGGGTGTAGCCCCCCATCTTCAGATTCTCGTCCACGGTCAGGCGGGCGAACATGCGCCGGCCTTCCGGGACCTGGACCACGCCGCGCATCACGATCTTGTGCGGCGACAGACCGGTGATGTCCTCGCCGTCAAGGAGGATCCGGCCCGACCGCGGCGGGACGATGCCACTGATCGAGTTGAGCGTCGTGGTCTTGCCGGCACCATTGGCGCCGATGAGGGCCACGATCTCGCCCTTGTCAACCGTCAGGGAGACACCCTTGAGGGCATGGATGCTGCCGTAGTAGGTGTGCAGGTCTTCGACGGCGAGGATGGCCATGGATCAGCTCACGCTCGGGGAGGTCTCGGGCCGTCGATCCTCGGGCAGATCCGGGACCTCGGCAGCGCCGCCGGTGCCCAGGTATGCCTCGATGACCTTGGCGTTGGTCTGGATCTCACGGGCGGTACCTTCTGCGATCTTCTCGCCGTAGTCGAGCACCGTGATCCGCTCCGAGATCCCCATGACGA
>JBDTQY010000068.1:0-2974 GCA_039931955.1 Chloroflexota bacterium | reverse complement strand
CTGAATAGAAGCGCGGCCAACGCTCCGCCGCCAGCCTGGCCCGGCAGCTCGAAGAGCGGCACCCAAATTCCGGTGGTGATGGCCCACAGCCAGGGCGCCCGGCCGGCCAGGTAGCTCGCAACCGCCGATGCTACGACGAGGGCGACCGCGGTCACGGCCGTGTCATCCCAGCCCGGTCGCGAATCCGTCGAGCCGGTCGCCAGACCGGCCGCCGCCGAGATCGACAGTGCTGGGACGAGGCGCGCGCGAAACGCACCCGGCCGCATGGCGGAAGCCCGCCTCAGGCTCGCTTGCGCGGTAGATCGAGGAACGGGGTCGGGACCACGGTGGCGTTGACGAGGCCGCGGCGACCCTCAACGGTCCATTCGACCTGGAGCCTGGAGCCGGGCGCCTCGTAGGTCGAGGGCACGGACGCGAGGCCGATGGCCTGCTTGAGGATGGGGCTCCAGCCGAGGCTGGTGACCTTGCCGATCTGGCTGGTCCCGGCCCTCGGCGCGAACACCGGAACGGACGTTCGGCTGACGGACGCGGAGATCGAGGGCGGCAGATCCTGCGCTGAATAGAGCCCCTCGATGCCATACCAATCGAGCGTGATGCCCACGAGACGGCGCTTCGGACCCTTGGCCGCCGCGTCGCGGGCCAGGGCGAGCTTGCCGACGAAATCGGCCTTCTCGAGGTCCACCAGCTTGCCGAGCCCGATCTCGTAGGGTGAGTAGTTCTGTTCTGGATTGAGGGCGTGCCTCGCCGACGTGTAGTCCACCTCGATCAGGATCAGTCCCGCTTCAAGCCGCAGGACATCGAGGGCCAGCATCCCGGCCGGCCGGATCCCGTAGGCTCCGCCGGCATCCATCAGCGCATCCCACGCCTTCGTGGCCCGTCGCGCCGGGATCCAGATCTCGTAACCGAGGTCGCCGGTATAGCCGGTCCGCGAAACATCGACCGCGATTCCCGCGAGGGTGGCCGCTCGACGACGGAAGAAGCGAAGATCCTCGAACGACTCGCCCGTTGCGGCTTCGAGAACGGCCCGTGCGAACGGACCCTGCAGAGCCACGGCAGCCACGGCCTCGCTCTCGTCCTCGATCTGGACATCGAGGCCGCGGGCGTTCATGGACAGCCAGCGGTACTGCGGGTCAGCCGCGGTCCAGCGGTAGTCTGTCTCGGCCATCCGATGGACGGTCCCGTCGTCGATCACCTTGCCGTGCTCATCGCACCACGGGGTGTAATAGACCTGCCCGACCTTCAATTTCGTCGCATCGCGGGTGATGACGCGATCGACCAGCCGCTGCGCGTCCGGGCCGGAGACACGGTACTTGTAGAGCGGGGAGACATCGAACAGGGCCGCTGCCTCGCGGACGGCGTTGTATTCGATGTCATGGGCGTCGGCATACACGGACGACGCGTAGTAGCCGGACCACTCCCGCCACTGCATCTTCCGATTGAGGGGCGCGGTCCTGGGATGGAACGCGGTGCCAACGCTCACCATGGGCCTCCTGCTCGACGTCCGTCCAGTATGCCGTGAATGGCCCGATATACTCGGGCCGCGCCCGCCTGCCGGCCCGCGAGGTGGGCAAACGACGCACCCCAGGAGGCCGACTCCCGTTGATCTCGTCGCTGGGCGCCATGCTCCGAATCGCTCGCCAGCGTGCGCTGTCGGACTGGCCGATCGTACTCGCGGCCGGACTCATCGTCACGGTTGCGGCCACGCTCCTCGCGGCCGGGACGATGTACTCCTCGGCCGTCGCAACGGCGAGCCTGCATCGCGCCCTGGCGGATGCTCCCGTCGCGGACGCGAACCTCCAGATCTCCATGCGGCTGGATCGCGACGCGGTCGCGGACGTCGATGCGGCCGTCACGCGGACCCTGGACGGAGCCCTTGGCGATGCGCGCGGCGCCATCGTTCGGGTCGGCGAGTCCGACAGTTTCGAACTCTTGAACTGGGATGGTGGCGTCCGCGCCGCCGGGCTGACGCCGCTCACCGGTGTTGCCTCCCTCGAGCACATCGAGGATCACGCGATCCTCCTGAGCGGAGCGTGGCCGGTGGACAGCGCGCCCCTCAGCGGAATCATCCCCGTCGCCGTCTCCGAAACGGTCGCGAGCCACCTCGGTTTCGGGATCGGCGACCGAGTGTTCCTGGCGGGCCGGCAGGATCCAGGCCACCAGGTCCAGGTCCGGATCGAAGCGATCTTTCGGATCCCGGATCCTCGCGAGCCCTTCTGGTGGTCCGATCCGCAGGTCCTTGAGGGGTTGCAGTCGAGCGATCGATTCGCGACCTTCGGCCCCATGTTCACGACGCGGCCGAACCTGCTCTCCGCAGCGGCCCGTGACCGCGTGAGCCTGATCTGGCGCGTGTACCCGGCGTTCGACCGCCTCCAGGTCGATGGCATCGATCGACTCCGCGGCAGCGTCCGGGCCCTGGAGGCCCAGGTTCGCAGCATTCCGAGCGCCGACTCGACGGCCACGCTTGTCACGGCCTTGCCCGACGTGCTGACGCGGGTCCAGCGGTCACTCCTCGTCAGCCGGACGGGCGTGCTTCTCCTGCTTGCCCAGCTCGCGATCCTTGCCGCCTATGCCGTCCTGCTCAGCGCCGGACTGCTCGTGGACCACCGAACCGCCGGATCTGCTCTGCTCCGATCCCGTGGCGCTGGGCCGGTCCATCTGACCCAGCTGGCCCTGTTCGAAGGTGTGGCGCTGGTCGGCGTCGCGGCTGCGGCCGCACCCTGGCTCGCCGCGAGCGCGCTCCAGTTGTTCGACGTTGCGGGGCCGCTCGGGGCCGCCGGCCTCCGCATCAACGCGGTCGTCACCCCGGAGGCCTACCTGGCGGCCGGAGGCGGGGCCCTGCTGTGCCTCGTTGCGCTGGTCCTGCCAACGGCACTCTCCAGCCGGTCGGGCGGCACCGCGCGAGCCAGCCGCGCACGCAGCGAGACCCAGGATCTGGGTCGCCGTCTCGGGCTCGATGTCGCCCTCCTGGCCGTGG
>JBDTQY010000067.1:0-5856 GCA_039931955.1 Chloroflexota bacterium | reverse complement strand
CTTCGGGCTCCTGGCGGCAGCGCCGGCGGCCGGGGCACTCCTGGCGATCGTCGTATCCGGGGGGATCTCCAGGTATCGACGGATCGGGCGCGGAATCCTGCTCGCCGTCGCGGGCTGGGGCGCCGCGATCGTCCTGTTCGGCCTGTCGCCCCTGTTCGGCCTGTCGACGGGGTTCTTTGTCCTCGCTCTCATCTTCCTCGCGGTTGCCGGCGCCGCCGATGTCATATCAGCCGTCTTTCGCGCGAGCGTCACGCTGATGGAGACGCCGGACGAACTTCGCGGCCGCGTGGCGTCGATCCATCTCCTCGTCGTCACGAGCGGACCCCAGGTCGGCGACATCGAGGCCGCCCTCTTGGCGTCCGCGATCGGGGCGCAGCTATCGGTGATCAGCGGCGGACTGCTGTGCCTCGTCGGGGTGCTCGTCGTGAAGCGAATGTTCCCGGAGCTGGACGCCCACGTGATCGAGCCCGAGGATGGCACGCCGGCCGGGATCGCCAGCATCTGAGTCCGACCGCGGCAGGAGCGGATGGGCCGACCGCCGTTGCGCAGCTCCGGAGATTCGGCCGTTCCCAGCCGGTTCAGTCAGCGCGCAGGTACGGCGTATATGCCGGCCACCACATTGAGGCGTCCACGAGGGCCGCGATGTCGGTATCGGCCGGGAGAGGGGAAAGGCCGGTCCGCAGGGCCTCTTCGGCCACGCGAATGGCGATCGCCCGCGAGATGACCCGAAGGTCCGCCACGCTCGGGTAGAGGGCACCGACCCCCAGACGCTCGGTCGAAACGTGACCAGCGACCGTCTCTGCAGCCAGCAGGAACATGGCGTCGGTCACCTCACGCGACTCTGAAACGATGGCGCCCAGTCCGATGCCGGGGAAGATGAAGACGTTGTTGGCCTGGCCGATCTCCCATCGCCGACCCTCCCCCTCGACCGGCGGGAAAGGCGATCCGGTTGCCACCAGTGCTCGGCCATCGGTCCAGCGCAGGACGTCCTCCGGCAGCGCCTCGGTGTTGGCGGTCGGATTCGAGAGCGGCATGACGATCGGGTCGGCGGTGCCAGCTGCCATGGCCCGGATGACCGGCTCGGAGAAGGATCCTGCATGGCCGGTCGTGCCGATCAGGATGGTCGGAGCCATCGCCTGGACGACGGCCAGCAGATCCGGATCCTCGCCTCGCCCGGCGGACGGGATCCGAAGGCCGAGCTCCTTCGCGGCGTCAGCCGGCATCGCCAGATCCTGCTTGCCCGGCTCGAGGTTGTGCCGGGCGTCATGGACGAGGCCTTGCGAATCGACAAATGCAATCTTCCGTCGGGCATCGGCCGGCGGAACGCCGGCGGCGGTCATCGCCAGCTGCAGGAGGCGAGCGATACCGGTCCCGGCTGCGCCCGCACCCGCCATGACGATTCGCTGGTCGGCCCAGCTCGTCCCGAGGCGGCGCATGCCCGCCAGGACCCCGCTGAGTACCACCGCGGCCGTGCCCTGGATGTCGTCGTTGAACGATGGCACGCGGTGGCGATATCGATCGAGGATCCGGAGCGCGTTGTGCTGCTTGAAGTCCTCGAACTGGATCAGGCACCCGGGCCAAACCTCGTGGACCCCCTGAACGAAGGCCTCGACGAAGGCGTCGTACGCGGCGCCACGGAGTCGCGGGGCTCGGAATCCGAGGTACAGCGGGTCGCGGAGGAGCGCCTGGTTGTCCGTCCCGACGTCGAGTGACACCGGTAGCGTGACGGTCGGGTGGATGCCGCACGCGGCGGTGTAGAGGGCGAGCTTGCCGATCGGGATGGCCATCCCACCGGCCCCGAGGTCACCCAGCCCGAGGATCCGCTCGTTGTCGGTCACGACGATGAGCCGGACATCCTCGAACGGAGCTGCGCGAAGCGTCTCGGGAATGCGGTCCCGATCCGCGGGCGTCAGCCAGATGCCCCGGGTCCGACGGACGATATGGCTGAACTCCTGGCAGGCGCGGCCGACCGTCGGGGTATAGACGATCGGCAGGTACTCCTCCAGGTGTTCGGCGAGCAGCCGATAGAAGAGCGTTGCGTTGCGGTCCTGGAGCGCTGCCAGGCCGATGTATTGCTCGAGGGCGTCCGGCTTGCGGCGAATGTGCTCGTGCTCCAGATCCAGTTGCTCGTCGATGGAAAACACCCGGTCGGGCAGGAGGCCGTGGAGTCCGAACGCCTCCCGCTCGTCGAGCGGAAACGCCATGTCCTTCGTCAGGAGGCGCTGATTGAGCAACTCGCTTCCGGACGCCTCGATCTCGGCGGGCAGGCCCTGGGCAATGCGGTCGAAAGGAGCCGGGAGCGGTCTCACAAACCGAGGATAGTCCGGTCCGCCGATCGCTGCGATGGGTGACGGCGCTTCTGGTCGCTCGTTGGAAGCGCGGTCCCCCGGACTCCTTGATTGTCGCGCGCGCCGCTCGTCCGCTACCCTCCCGGCATGCGTCCAGCTGACCTCGTCATCGCCGACAACCTCGAGAACAGCCGTTTCGAGGCGCATGTCGAGGGCGAGCTGGCCGGGTTCATCGACTACCGACAAGCGGGAACGCGTCGCATTCTCGTCCATACCCAAGTGCTGGCGAAGTTCGAGGGCCTCGGGATTGGGGCCTCTCTCGCCCGCTATGCCCTGCACGAAGCCCGGGTCGCCGGTAGGCGCGTCACGGTCCGATGCCCGTTCATTCGAGCCTACCTCCTCCGACACCCTGAGGAGGCGGACGTCGTCAGTCCGAAGGTCGCGCCGCGGAGCAGGTGATGACGTCGGGCACCGAGCGCCGCTCCGAGCGGCCTGAGCGGGCCGCGTCAGGTCAGTCTGCCCACCTCTCGCGATGCCCTGGAGAGTCTGACGGCCACCAGAACCCCGACGGCGGCCATCACGAGGACGGCGGCTGCCGCGATCGCAGCGTCGAGGTCACCCGCCCCGAACTCGGCGTACACGACCAGCGGTAGGGTCTGCGTTCGGCCCGTCACGTTCCCGGCAAACAGAACCGTGGCGCCGAATTCGCCCAGCGACCGTGCCCAGCTGGTGACCAGACCGGCGGCGAGCGCGGGTCCGGCGAGGGCCGCGGTCACGTGGCGAAACACGCCGGCGCTGGTGGCGCCGTCGACGCGCGCCGCGTCCTCGAGATCGCGGGGCACCGACGCGATACCCGCCCGTGCGGACCGGATGAAGAATGGCGCCGAGACGAAGGTCTGAGCCAGGATCACCGCCACCGTGGTGAACGGAATGGACAGACCGAGCGCCTCGAACGAGTCACCGAGCAGCCCACGGCGCCCAAAGACCAGGAGCAGCGCAAGGCCGGCCACCGAGGGAGGCAGCACGAGCGGCAGGTCGATGACCAGCTCGACGAGGAGGTCCCCGCGAAAGCGACGACGCGCCAGCAGGTAGGCGAGGGGAGTCCCAAAGGTGACCGTCACGACGAGGCTGACCAGCGTCGTAACGAGGCTCAATCCGAGGGCACTTGTGACCGCGGGAGACTGGATCGCCGCCAGGAGACCATCGACACCGGCCGCGCGGGCAAGCAGGGTGATGATCGGAAGCGCAAGGAATACGGTGAAGATGGTCGCCAGACCGATGGCGGCGACGCGCATCACGGAACGGTCGAGAAGCCGAAGCGGGCCAGGATCGCCTGCCCCTCGGTTCCAGCCAGCCAGTCGAGGAGGGCATGTCCCGCGGCGACATGGCCGGGTGCCGCGATGACGACACCGCCATACGCCACGCTGACGTTCCGGCCCTCGGGCAGCGACAGTACCCGGACATTGGTCGCCCGGGCTACGTCCGAGGCGTAGACGATTGCCACGTCACCCTCCCCGAGCTCGATCCTGGCCATCACGGCGGCCACGTCCGGCTCACGGCTCACCATGTTCGCGGCGTAGCGCACAGCGAAGTCCGGCGGCGCGCCGGGGATCGCGGCCAACCGCTCGAGGAGGCTGGTGGCGTAGGTGGTGATGGGGACCCGATCGGCCGCGGCAACGACCCGGACACCGGGACGTCCGAGATCAAGCGGCGAGGACAGGTTGCCCGGATTGTCGCTCGGCACGATCACCGCCAGGCGGTTGCCGGCGAAAACGACAACCTGTCCATCGACCAGGCCCCCGGCGACGAGGGCCGTGGGGCTCTGGAGGTCGGCCGAAAGGAACACGTCAGCTGGGGCGCCCTGCTCGATCTGTGTTCGGAGCGTGGCCGACGAGCCTGTTGAGAGAAGCAGGTCCACGCCTGACCGCGCCAGGTACGCGCTCTTGATGGACTCCAGCGCAGGACCCAGGGAAGCCGCCCCGTATACCGTCAGGGTCGTCACCTGGCCCGGCGCTGGAGACGGGCCGCAGCCGGCGACGAGGGCCAGAGCCGCCAGCAGGCAGTGGGCGCGGAAGACCCCGCGGCCGTGCGGGCCCCGAACGTTACGAGGACACACGGGGGTGTGGCGTGAACCTCGCGACATCAGCCGCCGGCTTCGACGAT
Source organism: Chloroflexota bacterium (assembly GCA_039931955.1). Classification (GTDB taxonomy): domain Bacteria; phylum Chloroflexota; class Limnocylindria; order Limnocylindrales; family CSP1-4; genus UBA5189. The sequence continues at coordinate 1,405 of JBDTQY010000067.1, read as the reverse complement.
CACGTTGGTCGCCTTGATCACGCAGACCGCCGGATCGCCGACCGCGAGACCCATCTCCGTCGCCGCCTCCGCGGTCATCAGGCTGACGATTCGGTGCGGTCCCACCAGCACCTCAACGACCGCCGCAATTCGATCAGTCTCGATCCTCGTCACGACGCCGGCCAAGCGATTTCGAGCCGATTGAGCCGAAGCACGGGCATCAGGCTTCGCCCGGCGCTTCGCCTCGAGCAGCCGCACCACTTCCGCAATCGGAACGAGGCGTTGGCCGCCCGTCGAGCGCTCGAGTAGGATCCGGCCCTCCAGCTCCCAGCGGCGGAGCGTCTCCACGCCGATGCCCAGCATCTCGGCTGCTTGGCCCATCCGGAGGGATCGACTGGATGGCCCCGTCGCCTCTGGTTCTATAGTTCCCATAGCGAGGTATTGTGCGGTCTCGGGCCATCAATATCAAGAGATGAGGGGAGAGTCGCACAGCAGGGGAGTGCACGCCCAGTCGCGCCCCCACTCCCGGAGCGGTACCCAGACCCCAAACCGGGAGCCACGCTACTGAGCCAGGTCACGGCGCGGTACCGTGCGGCTCAGCCTCGATCGCCGACCGCTTCTGCCTCGACTGGGAGTGCCGCGGGGCGCACACCCGGGAGGCCGAGTGACACGACCGCAACCGCGATGGTGACCACGACCAATACGCCGAACCCGAGCGACACGGAGCTGCTCGTCACCGATGCCGCGAGCAGGGCACCGGCCATGCTCGCGCCGACGACGCCGCCCAGGTAGCGACCGGTGTAATAGGTCCCGGCGGCCATCCCGACACGCTCCGGGCTGATCGCCTCGAATGCGGCCGCCTGACGGGCAGACCCTGACAGGCCCATACCCAGCCCGACAACACCCAGCAGCAGGCCGACGGCCAGGAATGAGGACCCGCCGAGTGGCGTCCAGAGTCCGACCAGCCCGCCGACGAGGATGAGTGTCCCGATGACCACCAGCCTGCGCCGCCCGTGGCGATCCGACGCTCTCCCTCCAAACGGCGAGACCAGTGCGGCGACCCCCGAGATTCCAAGGAGAACGAGGCCGCTCGTTGCCGGAGATCCATCGAGGATGCGCTCCACCAGGAGCGGGACCAGGATGAAGCTGGCGTGCAGGACGACCGTGTTTCCGAAGACGCCCGCAACCGCCGCCGAGAACGGCCGGTGGGTGAACAGGCGGGGATCGACCGCCGGATGGTCGATCGACAACTCGTAGCGGACGAAGGCGAGGCCGAGCGGAAGTGCCGCGATCGCCGCGACGACCGGAACCGGCCCGTCTCCGCCGCGAATCGCGATCAGGAACGCTCCGATGATGGCAGCCAGCAGGAGCAGCCCGATTGGATCGAGCTGGGCAGGTCGGCGTCGGCTCCGATCCCGCGCCGTCG
>JBDTQY010000066.1:0-3928 GCA_039931955.1 Chloroflexota bacterium | reverse complement strand
CGCCGGGCCACCGGGCGCTCCCCAGGGGGCCTGGCCGCGTGCGCCCGGCGGGCCGCCTCGGCCTCCAGGGCCACCTCGTGGACCGGGTCCGCTCCGGCCTCCGGGTCCCGGGCGCTGGGGTTGCGAATCGTGCAGGAAGGCCGGGGCCAGCTCCACGTCATCGGAACCGGCTGCCGCCCCTTCGACCAGGGAGATGGCCGCCAGGGCGATATCCACCAGGTCGAATTCTTCGGATAGCGGCTCCACCACGCCCCGAAGGCGATCGTGGTCGCCGGCCAAGAGGGCCTCGCGCAGGTTGCCGCGCAGGATCTCCACTCGTCGTTCGCGCAGATCGGCGACCGTCGGCAAACGCTCGATCGAAAGTTTCGTCCGGGTCGCAGCCTCGATATTCCGGAGCATCCGGTGCTCGCGAGGCTCGACGAGTGTGATGGCGACGCCATCGCGTCCGGCTCGGCCGGTCCGGCCGATGCGATGCACGTACTGATCTGGATCCGAGGGGACGTCGTAATTGACGACGTGACTGACGTGATCGATGTCGAGACCGCGAGCGGCGACATCGGTGGCCACGAGGACGTCCAGTGATCCATCGCGGAAGCGACCCATGATCCGATCGCGACCCTCCTGGGCCAGCCCGCCATGGAGCGCTCCGGCATCGTGGCCGCGCCCGCTGAGGGCCTCGGCCAGATCGTCCACCTCGCCGCGCGTACGGGCGAAGACGAGCGCCGAGGTCGGGTCCTCGATGTCAAGCACTCGGCAGAGGGCCGCGAGTTTGTCGGGGCGACGCACGACGTAGGCGGTCTGGCGCACCTTGGCGACACCCGCGGCGGCGCCCTTCTCGGTGTGCAGGCTGACGCGCGCGGGCTCCCGCAGGTGGCGCTTGGCGACCCTGGCGATGATCGGCGAGATCGTGGCCGAGAACAGCGCCGTCTGGCGGTCCTTCGGTGTGGCCGCCAGGATCGTGTCGAGATCCTCGGCAAAGCCCATGTCGAGCATTTCGTCCGCCTCATCAAGGACGACGAATCGGACGGTCGCCAGGTTCAGGCTGCCCCGCTTGAGGTGGTCCACCGCACGGCCCGGTGTCGCCACCACCACATCCACGCCACGGCTGAGGCCGCGGAGCTGCTGGTGGATCGGCTGACCACCGTAGACCGGGACGACACGCGTCCCCACGGCCTTGCCGTAGGTCTGGAAAGCCTCCGCAACCTGCATCGCCAGCTCGCGGGTTGGCACGACGACGAGGGCGGCCGCCGGATCCGATCGGACACGGTCTGCCTTGAGGCGGGCCAGGATCGGCAGCGCAAACGCCGCGGTCTTGCCTGTGCCGGTGGGGGCTTGCGCAAGCAGATCGCGACCGGCCAGCAGGATCGGGATCGCCTCGCGCTGGATCGGCGTCGGCTCCTCGTAGCCGAGCGTTACCAGCGTCCCGAGGAGGGGCTCACCTAGGCCGAGGGCCGCGAAATCGTGGGTCTCGGGGCTCGGTGCTGCCTCGGAGCTCGGAGTAGCCTCTGAGCTCGGTGTAGCCTCGGAGCTCGGTGCTGCGTCGGCGCTCGGTGCTGCGTCGGAGCTCAGGGCTGCCTCGGAGCTCAGGGCTGCCTCGGGCTGGACTTCGCTCACTGACTCGGGCTGGACCGGCGGCGAGGGTTCTGAGCGTGCCGCCGGCTTGGTGCGTGGAGCTGGCTTCTTACGTGCCGAAGGCTCCGGGCGTGCCGCTGGTTTCGTGCGCTTGGATGGGGTCTTGTCTGCCATTCATCGAACAGTGTGACCGCTCAGACGAATGAGGGTCCCGGAGCGAGGGTCGGGCCAGGCTTGAATCGACGCCAGGTCGATGCCAAATGCACGCCAACTCGACGTTCCCGGACGGCGCCTCGCCTGGGGTGCCGGCCTCGAACCTGCAGCGCCCTCCGGGTTCTCGGCAAGCGGCGTATCGTCCGCGCGTCGGTCATCGCTGGAGTCCTCGTCATGAGCCTGACCCTTCCCAAACGCCATCGCCATGCCGTCAACAGGGCGCTCCTGGATGATGCCCCGCTGTCCGCCCGCATCGCCGACCGCGTGACCACGTTCATGGGGAGCTGGACGTTCATCGGTGTGCAGACGGCGATCGTCGCGCTGTGGGTCGGTGGGAACGTCTACCTCGCGTTCCACTTCGATCCCTACCCGTTCATCTTTCTGAACCTGGCCTTCTCGACACAGGCCGCCTACGCGGCGCCCCTGATCCTGCTGGCGAGCAACCGATCCTCGATCCGCGACCGGATGACGCTGGAGCACGCTGCCCACGAAGCCGACCTCGAGGAGAAGCAGAACGAGGAACTCCTTCTCGGAAACCGGGAACTCCTGCAGCGGGTCGAGGGCCTCGAGCAGCACATCCTCCAGCTGGAAAGGAACATCCTTTCGCGTTTGAACGCTGCCGGACCGGCGGGCTAGGAGCGCCACCGCACATGAAACGACCCGGGACGAGCTAGTCGCCCCGGGTCGCGGGAACGTGCGGGTATGGGCGAAATGCTCAGCGGGCCCGCTCAGCGGCGCCGCTCAGCGGGCCCGCTCCTGTGCTCTCAGTCAGTGGCCGTGGCCCTTGCCGTTCGCCGGGATCACCGGGCACTCGAACATCTTGGCGGGCGTTGTGGCGATGGTGAGCATGCCCTGCTCTGCGTACCACTCGACCTGCTCAGCGTTGGTCAGCTGCGTGGGGGTCACGCCGTCAGACCAGGTGACCGGAAGAACCATCCAGCGGCCGCCGTTGAAGTCACGATCGCCGGGCTTGGCTTCGGCAACGTTGATGAGGTCCCCGCCCAGGGCATAGATGCGATCGAAGCTGGACGCCGGCGCGCCGGTGTTGGAGAAGTCGGTCGGCGTGCCAACCGTGCGATAGCGGACGTCGTCCACGTAGAACGCGAGTGATGGCGGGCCACCCGCTGCGACCGCCGAGGCCGCCATGGACAGGAGCAGCGCACTCGCGGCAATGGCAGATCCGAGTCGTCGAAGCATGGAAGTACCTCCTGGCTCGACCTGGATGGCTGGTCGGAGAGCCGGCCTCGCGGTGGTGCGAGTGCCAACCCGAGATTCAGCCGCGGGCGACGACACCCCGATGACAACGCGTCACGGAGCCGTCACGGTTGTCCCGCAGGCTTCGACCGGCGATGATCGCCCTGATGCCGCGCCCACAGCCTGCCCCCATCCTCGTCGTGGATGACGATCCGAAGATCGTCGCCCTCGTCCGGGCGTACCTCGAACGTGAGCGATTCCGGGTCGTCACGGCCGGAGACGGACGGACGGCGCTGCGCATCATCGAGGAGGAGACCCCGCGCCTGGTGGTCCTGGACCTGATGATCCCGGAGATCGATGGGCTGGCAGTCATCCGCCGAGCCCGGGCGATCGGCGACGTCCCGATCCTGATCCTGTCGGCGCGCGGCTCGACCGGCGATCGCATCCAGGGTTTGTCCGAGGGCGCTGACGACTACCTCCCCAAGCCGTTCTCGCCAGCGGAACTGGTTGCACGGGTCCGGACGATCCTGCGGCGGACCGAGCGCGACAGCCCCGATGTCATCCATCCCGATGTGACCTACGTATGCGGCGACCTCCAGGTCGATGTCGCCCGCCACACGGTTCGCGTAGGGGGCAAGCCCATCGCCCTGAGCGTGCTCGAACTGCGCCTCCTCACCGCCTTGCTGGCCGCGGATGGTCGGATCCTCAGCCGTGATCAACTGCTCGACGCCATTCACGGCGTCGGGGAGGCCGAGGTGACCGACCGGGCCATCGATGTCTACGTCAAGCGACTGCGCGAGAAGCTTGGCGATGACCCCACCACGCCTCGGTTCGTGGCCACGGTGCGGGGAGCGGGCTACTCGGCGGCCGGGCCGGTCCAGCGCCTCGAGGGCGGGTCATGAGGATCCGAGGCGGGATCGCGGCCCAGATCGCGGTGGCCTCGCTGGTC
>JBDTQY010000065.1:0-1525 GCA_039931955.1 Chloroflexota bacterium | reverse complement strand
CGACCCAACGAGGCCGACGATCGTGTTGTCGGCTGCCATCTTGGCTGCCGCTGCTGCGCCGCCATCGACGGTGCAGAGGCCGTCTTCGGTGGTCAGGTTGATGTCGTGACCGGCAACCTTGCCCTTGTCAGCGATGGCGATCAGGGCCCCGTCCAGGGAGTCCTGACCGAGCGACGCGTCGGCGCCAGAGAGTACGCCCCAGAAGGCGAGATGGATCTTCTCGCCGGACGGGATCGTGACGACACCGAGTGCGTCGGTGGGTGGCGTGGAGCCGGCGGCGCCACACGCGGAAAAGGCGAGGGCGGCTACCGCCGCAAACGCCCCGAATTTCGCGAGCTTCATTCAGTCTCCTCTATCGATACTGGTGTCCGGATCCCGGACGACCACGGTCGGTGCCATTGCGGTCACCCTGTGACGGCCTGAGGTCGACGTTCCGGTGCCCATTGCACAAGCCCGTTGTCGGGGTCCATTGGGACTCCGGTCGCGTGGCTCGGGCGGCGGTGCGTATCGGGCGGCCGATCGGAGGACGTCTCGGGAGGCGCACGATGGCCGCCGAGGCGATGCCGTATGATAGAGCGCGGCGCACCGATTGCAACACCGAGTGCGGTGATCCGGACGATTTCGCGAGTGAGTTTCCCTCGCGCTTCCCGCGATCAGCGACATCGAGTGACCCAGTCGACCCCGGTCGGGGCGGTTGGCAACAGCGGCGCCATCCGATCGAGGTACCAGCGAACGGCGTGGAATACACGGTCCGGGCAGCCCGCATTACCGATGTCGACCGGTTCGTCTCCCTTGGCGGCGACCAGATCGGCGGGCGTGGTTCGGGGACGGCTCTGGATGCTGCGGACATGCTCCGGCAGCTGGTCTACCTCCCCCATGCGAGCATCTTCGTCGCCGAGCGACGTCGGGAGCTCGTGGGCGGCGCGGTACTTGCGATCCGTCCATCTGTCCGGGCCGGCGGCTACGTCGGAACGATTGACATCCTGATCACCGCTCCGGATGCCGATGCCGACGCAGTGACCGAGATCCTCCTGGTGGAGGCACTACGATCGGCATCCAACAAGGGCTGCGCGTCCATCGAGGCGGCGCGGCCAGACGATCCCATCGAACGGGCCCGATGGGAGGAACGGGGTTTCATCGATCTCGGCCCGCACATGGGACGCCCGCTCGCGCCGGCCGGCGCGAGCACCCGGCAGTCCCGATAACCGTGACGCTTGACCTGGTTTGCCGGGCGAGCCGTCAGAATGAATAGGAGACCCAGTGGGTAAGAATGTCGCCGTCTTCGTGGACGTTGCGAACGTGTTCTACGCGGCCAAGGCGGCCGGAGTGGACATTGACTACGTCACGTTGCTGAAGTCGGTCACGGCCGGCCGCGATCTCGTCAGGGCGTACGCCTACACCGGACTTGATCCCGACAACGAGAACCAGCGGAACTTCCATGACTTCCTGCGCCGGAGCGGCTACAAGGTGGTCAGCAAGGACATCCGCAAGTACGGCGACGGCAAGGTCAAGGCGAACCTGGACA
>JBDTQY010000064.1:0-6411 GCA_039931955.1 Chloroflexota bacterium | reverse complement strand
GACCGTCCTGGTCTCGCCGGGGAAGTCGGTCCCCCAGACATCCTCCAGAAGCGTCTCGCGGCTGAGAACAACCCCGGGGTCGCGGGCCAATGTCGCGAGAAGGTCGAACTCGCGGCCCCGCAGCTCGACGACACGTTCCGCGACCCGCACCTCTCGACGCCTAGGGTCGATGCGGAGCGTGCCCACCTCGATCGGGCGGCCCAGCCGCACCGTGCCGTCGGTCCGTCTGAGGATCGCCTTGACCCTGGCGACCAGGAAGCGCGGGTTGAAGGGTTTGGTCACGTAGTCATCGGCACCGAGCTCGAGTCCCACGATCGCGTCCACGTCGTCCGTGCGAGCAGTGAGCATGATCACCGGCGTGTCGGCCTCGCGGCGGATCGCCCGGCAGACCTCGAAGCCATCGAGTCCGGGCAGCATGACATCCAGAATGACGAGATCCGGATGGAGTTGGCGATGCATCTCGACGGCGCTCGGGCCGTCGGTGGCCGCAATCGTCGCGTAGCCGGCACCTTCCAGGTACAGCTGCAGCAGCTCGACGATGTTGGGGGCGTCGTCAACGATCAGGATCGTCTTCATGGATGGCGAGTCTACGCGGCGCCGTGCGCAGAACGACGCGCCTGACGGCACGGGGCCGACAGGCGCGTCATGGTCGTGACTGCCGCGAGGGACGACGTCAGCGGAGGGCCGCCATGACCGCGCGGGCCTCGGTGAGCGCCGTTCGCAGGTCCGTGTGGGCTGCCGAGATGGAGGCACGGGCCGCATCCAGGATCGGCTTCGCGGCTCCCGTGTTCCAGGTCGTCGGGGTCTGGGCAAGGACCGCAGCGGCGTCGCCCGCGACCTCGGACTTTGCCGCCGAGATGGCTGCGAGCATGGCGTCCAAGTGGCCCTGCGCCTCGGTCACGTCCTTGCCGTTGCCGGCGGCGCGCTCGATGGCCGCGGTCAATTGCTCGGACGCATGGGTCAGCCGCGCGGCGGCTGCATCGACCCGATCGTCAGCCCGGACCAGCACCACCTGGCGAGTGACCAGGGCGTAGATCCGGTACTCGCTGAAGATCCGCCGGATGTCCTCGGTGAGCTCCGGCACCGTCGTGTCGTCGGCGATCTCAGCTCGAAGCGCCTTGAGACCCGATTCGGAGTCAGCGAGGATCTTCCGCAGCGCGGCTGCGTGATCGTCGGTCAGGACGTCGGCATTGCCGATCGCGCCCTGGAGGCGGTCGATGGTCGCGAGCCGGCGATCGACTTCGCAGAGCCCGAACGCCTTGAGATGGGCGACGGTTTGGTCGGTGCGAACCGCGAGCCGGACATCGAGGCATCGGCTCCGGCCCAGATCGGACGATGGAGCGGACCTGGCGCCCGAGTGGGCTGCATCAGTGCCCGCGGCGAGCGCCGGCATGGCAACGGATACGGCGAGGACGAGGCCGGCGAACGTGCCGGCAAGGCGGGTGAGTTGACGGTTCATTGAGGAGTCCCTTCATCGTTGTCGGCGGTGGCATCGGCGTTGAGGTCGCCGGAGATCCCGGACAGGAGCGCCTCAATCGAGGCCAGGTCCGGCGTTGGGACAGGGGTGGAGGCCGGGATGGCCGTGCGTGCTGGTTGCGACGTGGCCGCATCGGTTGGCTCGGACGTCGCCGGGGCGACCGTCGGGGCGAGCGTGGGAGGCGCCGAGGCGAGCTGCGTCTGCTGGGCCGGCGGGCTGGCCAGTGTCCCAGTACCCGCATCGGTCTGCTGGGCTCGACGGCCGCATCCCGTCGTGAGGAGCACTGCGGCGAGCGCGGTGATCAGGAGGCCGCGGCCCGGTTGGCGAAATGGCAGGCGCATCGTTCGGTCGAGGTCCTTTCTGGCACCTTCTGCGTATCGGGCACTTGCGTGCCGCTCCAGAACCATGTCGGTTCGCGACGCGGCGGGCCACATGCCGGCCACCCAGGTTTGTCATCGCTGTGTAAAGCGGACACCGCCGGCCCTCTCCCAACCCGATCCCCGGTGCACCGACGCACCATTCGTGCGCCTCGACAGCCTCCGGAGATTCACGCCCGGCGAGCGGCGCTACACTCGCAACGTTGGCCAATTGGCCGATGACGAACCGGCGAGTCCCGCTTGAACGGGGGACGCGTCACCACGCGGAGGCACGGAACAACTTGCCGAAGTCGTATGTTCGCCTGACCCAGCCCCTCGTCCGCGAGACGAAGGGCGACGAGCTCCGTCCCGCCACGTGGGATGAGGCGCTCGATCGGACCGTTACGGCGTTTCGCGCGATCGGTGGCCGCAGGGCCCCGGATGCAGCCGCGCCGTTCGGAGTCTTCAGCTGCAGCAAGGCGACCAACGAGGTCAACTACGCCGCGCAGAAGTTCTCCCGGGCGGTCCTGGGCAGCAACAACATCGACAGCTGCAACCGCACCTGACACGCCCCGTCTGTCGCCGGTCTGGCGACCGTCTTCGGCGCTGGTGGTGGAACCAGCTCATATCTTGAGGTCGAGGAAACCGATCTGATCATTCTCTGGGGCAGCAATGCCCGGGAGACGCATCCGATCTTCTTCCATCACCTGCTCCGCGGCGTCCGCAACGGCGCCCGGCTCTTCACCGTGGATCCGCGCCGGACGAGTTCCGCGCAGTGGGCGGATACGTGGCTCGGGATCGATGTCGGCAGCGATATCGCCCTGGCGAATGCGGTCGGGCGGGAGATCATCCATGCGGGCCTGGCCAACACGGATTTCATTGAGCGCGCGACCTTCGACTTCGATGCCTATCGAGACAAGGTCGAGAGCTACACGCTCGAGTACGCCGAGCGCGAGACGGGCGTACCGGCCGATGCCATCCGCGAACTGGCCCATGCCTACGCCAACGCCGATCGGGCGATTCTCTGCTGGACCCTCGGGATCACCGAACACCACAACGCCGTCGACAACGTCCTGGCGTTGATCAGCCTGTCGCTCCTCACCGGCCACGTCGGCCGCTATGGCAGCGGGCTCAACCCGCTCCGAGGCCAGAACAACGTCCAGGGAGGCGGCGACATGGGCGCCCTGCCGGATCGCCTCCCGGGCTTCCAGCACGTGGAGCAGGACGCGCTCCGGGCGAAGTTCGATGCGGCATGGGGCGCGCCGGTTCCCCGAGAGCAAGGCTGGCACCTGTCCGAGATGTTCGACGCCATGGGACGCGGCCAGCTCACGGCCGCTTATGTCATCGGCGAGAACCCGGTCCAGTCCGAGGCGGACCAGAAGCGGACCCGCGAACTCATCAGCGGCCTGGAATTCATGGCCGTCCAGGACCTCTTCCTGACTGCCACGGCGGAGTTGGCCGACGTGGTCTTTCCTGCCTCCGCGGCATGGGCTGAGGCGGAGGGGACTGTCACGAACTCCGAGCGGCGCGTCCAGCGGGTCCGCAAGGCGCTCGATCCGCCGGGCGAGGCCAGTGACGACCTCTGGATCATCCACGAGCTGGCGCGGCGGATGGGCCACGACTGGGGACAGCCCACGCCGGAGCAGGTCTGGGACGAGGTCCGGGCGCTGGCGCCCTCATTCGCAGGCATGAGTTACGCGCGCCTGGAGGAGCTGGGCGGCATTCAGTGGCCGTGCTGGGACGAGAACCATCCGGGCGAGCTATTCCTCCATTCCCGACTCTGGGAGGATCCCGTTCCCGGCAACCGCGTGCCATTCGTGCCGGTCGATCACGACCCGCCGGTCGATCGCCATGACGACGAATTTCCGATCCGCCTGACAACCGGTCGCCGGCTCGACAGCTACAACACCGGCGTTCAGAGCGGCTCATACGCATCGCCGAACCGACGGGGCGAGACGCTCGACATCTCGCCCGAGGATCTCGAACACCTCGACCTCACGGAGGGTGAGCGCGTTCGGGTGACGTCGCGCCGCGGCCAGATCGAGGTTCCGGTCCGGGTGGACGAGGGCCTGCGGCCCGGGCTCACCTTCATGACATTCCACTTCCAGGACGACGTCGCGGTCAATCTCCTGACCATCGATGCCGTAGATCCACGCTCCGGAACGGCGGAGTTCAAGGCAACCGCGATCCGCATCGAGAAACTCGGGGAACCGGTAAACACACGCTGACCTGCGCGCAGGTGGGGCGCTCGCCGGGCTGGTCCCAACGCGTTGCGCCGGGTCGGTACGATATCGCGGGCGTCCACGATGGGAGGGGATCCAGATGGCGGCTGAGGCGACAGCCAGCATGAGTGGGCACGCACCCACACGGCCCTATCCGCCGAGCTGGCTGGACAGGCTCTTCAACGCGATCTCGAGGATCCCTGGGCCGACGTGGCTCGCCTACCTCGTGCTCGTCGTGCCCATGATCCTGCTCAACAGCACGTCGCGATGGCTATCGGGGCTCACCCCATGGGGCGAAATCGATCCGTCGCAGGCCTTCTGGGCTCTGATGACGGTCGCGGTCGTTGGCGCAAACCACCATCTCCGAAACGTGGCTGGGTCCTCATTTGATGCCTTCCGGCCGGCTCTCGGGACTGGTGTCACCGATCCGGAACGCGCGCGATACGAACTCACGACGATGCCGGCACGAGCGATCCTGCTCGTCACGATCTTCAGCATCGTTATCACCCCGGCGTACTACCTGGCCGATCCGAAGGCCGCCCAGATCATCGGTTTCAACGGAGCCGGCTTCGCGGTCCGAGTTGTGTCCGAGGGCATTACGTCTGCGGTCATCGTGGCGATCCTCTTCCAGGGGATTCGGCAAGCGCGACGCGTGAACCGCCTCCATGCCGTGGCCACGGATGTCGATCCCTTTCGACCAGCGCCGCTCCACGCCTTCTCACGCCTGACCGCCCAGACCGGGCTCGTCCTCGTCGCCTTCAATGCCGTTGGGGTCTTCGCGAACCCAACGACGATCACGTCCGAGGCGATGGTCGGCCTCTACCTCCCCTGGCTGCTGACCTTCGTCATTGGCGCAATTGCCGTGTTCACCCTTCCCCTCCTCGGGATGCATCGGAGGCTCCAAACGATCAAGGACACGCTGGAGGCCGCCGGCGGCGGCCGGCTCCGGGCACTCCTGCTGGAGTTGGATCAGGCCGTTGACGCGCGCGATTCCGAACGGGTTGATGCGCTGGACCGGATGGTCGGCGCGCTTCGTCGTGAGCGCGAGGTGCTTGCTCAGCTACCCACCTGGCCGTGGTCCACGACCACGTTGCGTGGCTTTGGATCCGCTCTGCTGCTGCCAATCGGTTTGTTCCTGGTGCAGCGGTATCTCGGCGCGGCACTCGGTGGCTGACGTGGCGGAGGCCGAATCGATGGGAACGGCCGGATCGCCTTCGGCGGCCCCGTACAAACCGAGCTGGGTAAACCTCGTGATCCGGCGGATCGAGCGGCTGCCAGGCCCGGCCTGGTTGGCATATCTCATCCTCGCCAGCGTCGGCATCCTGACCTCCGTCCCAGAGGCTCTGAGCCGGCAGGCGTCGGGAAACGACCTCATCAACGCCGTCTATTACGGCGCCCTGCCCGGGGCGATCTTCTTCCTCATCCACCATCTCGATGGCACCACAGCCGACGCCATCCGCGGGCTCCGGCCCCTCCTGGCCATGGGTGACGAGGAGGTCGAGGATCTCGGGTATCGCCTGACCATCATTCCCGCTCGACCGGCGATGATCGCGGCCGTGATCTCGATGGTCCTGGGCCCCCTCGGGTACCTGACAGATCCCGTTGGCAGCGGGATCGTGGGCCTCGAACCCTGGGCTCTGGGGCTCCGCTATTTCTGGGAGACCATGATCTCGGCGTCCTTCCTGCTGCTCATCTTCCACACGTACCGGCAGCTACGGCTCATCGACCAGCTCCATCACCAGATCACGACCGTGGATCTCTTCGATCAGGCGCCGCTCTACCGGGTCTCTCGAGTCACGTCGCAGACGGCGGTCGGACTGATCCTCCTCCTGGTCCCCGGCGTCTTCCTGATCCCGGCCGGCGCCGGCGCGAGCACGATCCTCCTGAGCCTCGCCTGGTATGGCGCCGCCGTCCTCGTCGCCATCGCGGCGTTCGTGCTGCCGCTCCGCGGGATGCACGTCCTGGTCATGGCGGAAAAGCGCCGGCTCGCGGCCGAGACAGGGCGCCGAATCACGATTACCCTCAACCAGATCCACGCGGCGGTCGATGCGGGCGACGGAGAGACAATCGGCGCCCGGAACGGTGCCCTGTCCACCCTGATCGCCCAGCGAGACCTTGTGGCCAGGGTTCCGACCTGGCCCTGGAGTACCGGGTCGCTCACCGGGTTCGTTTCGGCGATCCTCCTCCCGATCGCGCTGTTTCTGATCCAGCGGGTCTTGACTCAGATCGTCTGACGCGGTTAACGCTCCCGGTTCGCCCAGCCCACCGAACCCGGATCGCGCGTACCCTAGGGATGTCGACGCAATGTGCGTCGCTGCTCCGCGTGGTCGTCCTGCTTCTCGACAGGCCGTGCGCA
>JBDTQY010000063.1:0-7581 GCA_039931955.1 Chloroflexota bacterium | reverse complement strand
CGCTCTTGCGGGGGCGTCCTCGTCGAGTTGATCGAGGCCCCTGGCGGTCCATCCTGGACCGCACTCGGGATGTCGCCAGCGGTGCCCTGAGCCCCGAAGTTCTCCTGAGCCCCGTCGTTCCACTGAGCCCCGTCGTTCGTCTGGTCCGGCAGCCACTGGTTCGGAGGCTTCGCGAGTCTGGCCGGCGGTCCCGAGGTCGCAGGCGTCGCGCCCGCTCGGCCTCCCTAGAGGGACCAGGCGAGGATCACCGCCGGGGATCGATCCGCACGGCGGGCGAAGGTGAGGATGTCGCCCGCCAGCTGGCGAATCCAGGGCTTTTCCTCTCGCGGCAGTTCGCCAAGTTCCTCTTCCAGAAGTTCGATCCATCGACCAGCGATGGCATCGATGCGATCGTCGCCGACCCGGGCGAGTTCGGTGACCCAGCCCGGATCGATCCGCTCCACGGTCCGCTCGCCGACATCGCCGGGGCCCTCGATCTCGCTCCGGGCGTCGATGAAGTCCGTCGGGCGGTCGCTGCCGGTTGCATCGCGAACCGCCTCGCTGAAGAGGTCGAGCCAGGTAGGGTCCATGGCGCCCCCGAGCGCGATGTGGGCGTCGAACCGACCAACGTCGTCGAAACCGGCCCAGTCGTCAGTGGTGATTGCCAGGAGAATCGCGCGGCTGTCGCCGGCGATGAGGTCCATGAGGAAGCCCATCTGGACTAGCCGCGGTAACCGGCGTCGCGCAGCAGTCCGGGAATCTCGGTCGGGGAGCCGGCCACGCGGAAACCGGCGGCCTCGAGGGCCTCGACCTTGGACGCGGCGGTGCCGGCGCCACCCGAAATAATGGCCCCCGCGTGACCCATTCGGCGACCCTCGGGTGCCGTCCGCCCGGCGATGAACGCGGCCTTCGGAATGGTCCCCAGATGCACGGCTGCCCAGGCCGCAGCCTCCTCCTCGGCGGCCCCGCCGATCTCTCCGATGAGCACAAGCGCGCGTGTTTCTGGATCCTCGGCAAAGAGCCGGAGGACATCGAGGAACGTCGTGCCGATGATCGGATCGCCACCGATGCCGATGCAGGTCGACTGGCCGATCCCGGCGTCAGTCATCGCCTGGACTGCCTCGTACGTCAGCGTCCCGGAGCGGGAGACGACACCGACGTCACCGGGCAGGTGAACCGAGGCCGGGATGATGCCGACCTTGGCGCTACCCGGCGATGTCGCGCCGGGGCAGTTCGGTCCGATGAGCCGCGCCCCAGCCTGCCTGACGGCCTCGACAACGGGGACCATGTCGAGTGCGGGGATGCCCTCGGTGATGCAGAAGATCGTCTTGATTCCGGCACCCGCTGCCTCAAGGATCGCGTCGGGGGCGCCGGAGGCGGGGACGAAGATGCACGAGGTGTTGGCGCCGGTCTCCCGGACTGACTCGGCCACCGTGTTGAAGACCGGGACGCTGCCGTTGAGCGCGAACTGACCGCCCTTGCCGGGCGTCATGCCGGCCACGATCCGAGTGCCGTAAGCCTGCATCGCCAGGGCATGGAACTCGCCTTCGCGCCCGGTGATCCCCTGGACCACGAGCCGGGTGTCGGGTCCAATGAGGATGCTCATGCAGACACCGTGGTCGCCGCGGCAACGGCCATGGCAGCGGCCTCGTCGAGCGTCGCGGCCGTCTCGAAATTCGCTGCCTGCAGGAGCGCCCCGGCCTCGGCCGCGTTCGTCCCGACGATCCGGACGACCATGGGAACCGATCGGATCTGCTGGTTGCGGGCCTCGATCAGGCCACGTGCGACCTCGTCGCCTCGGGTGATTCCGCCAAAGATGTTGACGAGAATGGCCTTGACCTTGGGATCCGCCAGGATGAGCCGCATCGCCGTCGCGACCTTGTCCGACTTGGCACCACCACCGATATCGAGAAAGTTCGCGGGTTCGCCACCGGCGCGCTTGACCAGGTCCATGGTCGTCATCGCCAGGCCGGCGCCGTTGACCATGCAGCCAATGGCCCCATCGAGCCGGATGAAGCTGATTCCAGCTTCGCGAGCCTCGGTCTCGCCGGGGTCTTCCTCGTCCGGATCCCGCAGTGCCTCCAGCTCGGGATGGCGGGGGAGCGCGGAGTCGTCCAGCGTCACCTTCGCATCGAGGCAGACCAGCCGCTCCACGCTCGAGCCGTCGGGGCCGGGCTCTCGAACGATGGCGAGGGGGTTGATCTCGACGAGATCGGCGTCATAGGCGAGCATCGTCCGGACGAGACCCTTGGCGATGGCGACCGCGGCCTTGAGGTGCGGGCCGAGACCGAGCTGGAAGACCAGCTGGCGAGCCTGCCAGTCCGCGAGCCCGAGCATCGGGTCGGCGTGGATGGTGACGATCGCCTCCGGGCGCTCCGCGGCGACCTGCTCGATCTCCACGCCGCCTTCTGCGGAACCCATCAGCAGAATGCGGCGCCCCGCCCGATCGAGGACTGCTGACAGGTAGTACTCGGCGACGATGTCGGCAGCGGCAGCCACGAGTACCTTTCGGACGGTCATGCCCTTGATGTCCATGCCGAGGATGGCGGCCGCCACTGCCTCTGCCTCATCGGGCGATCCAGCCAGCTTGACCCCACCGGCCTTGCCTCTGCCGCCGACCAGGACCTGGGCCTTGATCACGACCTTTGAGGTGCCGCCGGCGAAGATGGACTCGGCGGCGGAGCGAGCCTCGGCCGCGGTATGAGCGACAGACCAGCCCGGAACGGGCAGTCCCTGGGCGAGGAGCAGGCCCTTGGCGTCAGCTTCCTGGATCTTCACCCGCGCATCGTAGCGGAGGACGCGCTTTGGCCGCGTTCGAGGTGCAGGTGGCGAGCCTCGGCGATCCGGTCGAGTGCGGCAGTGGACTTGGAGATGGACCAGACGATCGCGTCGTCGATGCCGAGGCCGGCGAGTTCGTCGACGAGGTCGGCGAGGCCCGCGACATCGGCGTCGAGCCCCAGCAGGTCTTCATGGTTTGTCCCGGGATCGTGGAGGCGAATGCCAACGGTCCGGCGCATCGTGGCCGGGTCACGGCCGACTTCGTGGCAAGCCCGTTCGAGCGAGGCAAGCCGAGTCAGCATCCGGTCGTCGGTCCGACCGAACCAGGCCGTGTTCCATGCTTCGGCCCACGTCGCCGTGAGCCGAAGCATCCGCTCGCCCTTTGCCGCGACCAGGATCGGAATCCGGCGGGCCGGTGGCGGCACCAACTCCGCGTCCTGGACGGTCCGCCATCGCCCGGCCAGGGACACACGCTCGCCGCGCAGGAGGCGGGCTGTGACCTCGAGGTCCTCGGCGAACCGCCCAACCCTGGAGTCGATCGGGAACCCGAAGGCTTCGTATTCCGGATCGTGCCATCCGGAACCGAGGCCAAGGATCAGGCGGCCGCCGGATAGGTCGTCCAACGCGCCGGCCATCTTCGCCATGACGCCCGGATTCCGGAATGACGTGCACATGACCAGGGAGCCGAGCTCGACGCGTGGCACCCGGGACGCGATGGCAGCCAGGGTCGTCCACGATTCCTGGACGCCCTCCTGAGGCTGCCCTGGAAAGCGAAACAGGAGGTGGTCGTAGACCCATATCGAATCAATGCCCCCGCGCTCAGCCTGGGCGGCGAAATCAAGGGTCTCGACAAACGTCGGGACGTGGCCATCCGGCGAATCGCCGGCGGCGAGGGGCAGGGTCACTCCGATGCGCATCCGGGCAGTCTAGCCACCGGCAGTCCGGCAGGCGGCAGCCCGGCAATCGGCAGTCCGGGCGGCCTCCGGTCTAGAATGGCCTCATGGCCCACCGAGTCACCCTCATTCCCGGCGACGGTATCGGACCGGAGCTCGCGGAAGCGACCCGCCGCGTCCTCGATTCGTCCGGCATCGAGTTCGATTGGGAGGTCGTCGAGGCCGGCGAGGCCTGTATCGCCGAGTTCGGGACGCCTCTACCCGCACCGGTCCTTGATTCGATCCGACGCAACCGGATCGCCATCAAGGGGCCGATCACGACGCCGATTGGGGGCGGATTTCGGAGCGTCAACGTGACCCTCCGGCAGACACTTCAGCTGTATGCCAACCTGCGCCCGGCACGCTCCATCAAGGGACTGCAGACGCGCTACGACGACGTTGACCTGGTGATCGTCCGCGAGAACACCGAGGACCTCTACGCCGGGATCGAGCACATGGTCGGCCCTGACGCTGCCGAGAGCATCAAGATCATCACCAGGGCGGCCTCGGAACGGATTGCCCGTTTCGCCTTCGAGTACGCCGTGGCGAACAGGCGGCGCAAGGTCACGGCCGTTCACAAGGCGAACATCATGAAGCTGTCTGACGGCCTCTTCCTCGAGTCGTGCCGGACGGTCGCGGCGGACTACTCCGGGCGGATCGAATTCGAAGACCGGATCGTCGACAACATGTGCATGCAGTTGGTCCAGAAACCGGACCTGTACGACGTCCTGGTCCTGCCGAACCTCTACGGCGACATCGTGTCCGATCTGTGTGCCGGCATGGTCGGCGGGCTGGGGGTTGCTCCGGGCGCAAATATCGGTGAAGCCGGCGCCGTCTTCGAGCCCGTCCACGGCTCAGCGCCCAAATACGCGGGCCAGAACCGGGCCAACCCGACCGCGATGATCCTGTCCGGAGCACTCATGCTTCGGCACCTCGGCCATCCGGACGCGGCCGAGCGCGTCGAGTTCGCCGTTCGAGACGTGATCGCCGAGGGCAAGGACTCCACCCGGGATCTCGGCGGCAACGCCGGAACCCGTGAATTCGCTGATGCCGTCGTGCGTCGACTCGAGCGCACGCCCGTCTCGTCGGCATCCGCCGGCTGACGGCGACCAGAAGGCCAGGCGTCTGATGCTGCTGTTGCAATACCGCGGGCGAGAGGGGATGTTCGCCTGGTTGTTCCATCGGATTTCTGGTATCGCAATCTGGGCGTTCGTCGTCCTCCACGTCATCGACATCTACCTCGTCGGCGGCAACCCGGACGCCTACAACGAGCTGCTCCAGATCTATGCCAGCGCCCCCGGCAGGGTCGTGGAAGCGCTGCTCGGCGCTGCCCTCCTGTACCACGCCCTGAACGGCCTGCGGATCATCGTGATGGACTTCTGGCCGGCCCTGACCCGCTGGCATCGGCAGCTGTGGCTGGTGTCCTGGGGCATCTTCGTGGTCGTCGGCCTTCCGGTGGCCTGGATCATCCTCAAGCCCATCTGGGAAGGGGCTCCCAAATGAGCGCCCGGTACACGCGCGTCGGGCGAGTACGGCCCGCGGGCCGAGGGATCGAGCTGGCGATCTGGTTCCTGATGCGCCTCACGGGACTCGGCCTCTTCGTCCTTGCGCTGACGCACTTCCTGATCGTTCACGTGCTGTATGACCCCGCCCAGCAGGACGCGACGTGGATCGCGCAGGTTCGCTGGAGCAGCCTCTTCTGGCGCATCTTCGATTGGTCGCTCCTGATGCTGGTCCTGTTCCACGGATTCATGGGTGTCCGGACGGTGGTCATGGACTACACGACCGGTCGACGACGTCGGGTGCTGACGCTCCTCCTGTACCTCATCGCGGTGATCCTCTTTGCGCTGGGAACGACGGTTGTGACCACCCTCCCAGTGGTCCCGAAAGCCTGATGACCACGCTCCAGCACGACGCCCTGATCGTCGGAGCAGGGGGCGCCGGCTTGTGGGCCGCGCTGGAACTCGCGAAGGCCGGCGTGGACGCGGCGGTTGTCACCAAGCTCTATCCCACTCGGTCCCACACAGGAGCCGCCCAAGGTGGCGTCTGTGCTGCCCTCGGCAACCAGGAGGAGGACCACTGGGAATGGCACATGTTCGACACCATCAAGGGTGGCGACTACCTCGTGGACCAGGACGCCGCCGAGATCCTCGCCCAGGAGGCAATCGAGACGGTCATCGAACTCGAGCACATGGGCCTGCCGTTCAACCGAACACCCGATGGCAAGATCGATCAGCGCCGCTTCGGTGGCCATACCCGGAACTACGGCGAGGGTCCCGTCCGGCGTGCCTGCTACGCCGTTGACCGGACCGGCCACATGATTCTCCAGACGCTCTATCAGCAATGCATCAAGCTCGGCGTGAAGTTCTACGACGAATATCACGTCGTCGACCTCCTGTCCGAGGGCGGGACCCTTGGGGATGGCGGCCGAGCGGCGGGTGTCATCGCCTACCGGATAGCGGACGGGGAACTGCACACCATCCGGGCCAAGGCGGTCATGATGGCAACCGGGGGCTACGGTCGGCTCTTCCGGATCACCTCCAACGCCTGGTCGCTCACGGGCGACGGGATCTCCCTGGCGTACCGGCACGGAATCCCCATGCAGGACATGGAGTTCTACCAATTCCACCCGACGGGAATCGTCGGCATCGGAATCCTCCTGTCCGAGGCGGCCCGTGGTGAAGGTGGCACCCTGCTCAACGATGCCGGCGAGCGGTTCATGGAGCGCTACGCCCCGACCTTGATGGAGCTGGCCCCACGGGACATGGTCGCGCGAGCCATCTACCAGGAGGTTCGAGCAGGCCGCGGAATTGGCGGCAAGGATTACGTCTACCTCGACGTGCGACACCTTGGGCGCGCGGTGATCGAGGAGAAGCTGGCCGACATCACCGAGTTTGCCCGTGTCTACCAGGGCGTCGAGCCGATCACTGAGCCGGTGCCCGTTCAACCAACAGCGCATTACGCGATGGGCGGTATCCCGACCGACGTCAAAGCACGCGTCACGCGCGACGAGAACAACACCATCGTGACGGGCATGTACGCGGCAGGGGAGTGCGCCTCCGTATCGGTCCACGGCGCGAACCGCCTGGGGACCAACTCACTCGTGGATCTCCTCGTTTTCGGGCGGCGCGCAGGGCGCCAGATGGCCGCCGACGTCGGCGGCATGACGATGCCGGATGTTGCCGCGGACGTCGCCGACCCTATCCGGGCGGAGCTGGAGCAGATCCGCACCGCGCCGCGTCGTGAAACGGCATCAAGACTCAAAGCCAGCCTGGCCGACGTCATGATGGATAACGTCGGCGTCTATCGCGACGAAACACTCCTGATCGAAGCACGCGACAAGGTTCGCGTGCTTCGAGAGCGATACCGCGACGTTTCGGTCGATGACAAGGGCCGCGTCTTCAATACGGACCTGCTCGAGGCACGGGAACTTGGCTACCTGCTCGATTGCGCAGAGACCATGGTCGCCGCCGCACTGGCCCGTAAGGAGAGCAGGGGAGCGCACGCCCGCGAGGACTACCCCGACCGGGACGACTTGAATTTCCTCGCTCACAGCCTGGCCTACAAGGCCGAGGGCGGCCCGACGCTCCGCTACAAGCCGGTCACCATCACCAAGTTCCAGCCCAAACCGCGGAAGTATTAGGCGACCGCACGCATGCAGATCGAACTACGAATCCTCCGCTTCGACCCCGAGCGCGACAAGAAGCCGCACTGGCAGACCTACGCGGTCGAGGCGGACCCCAGGACCGACAGCGTCCTCAATCTGCTTCACCGGGTCAAGTACGAGCACGATGGAAGCCTGACGTTCCGTCGCTCGTGCGCCCACGGGATCTGCGGCTCGGACGCGCTGCTCGTCAACGGCCGCAATCGCCTCGCCTGCAAGGAGCGCATC
>JBDTQY010000062.1:0-2206 GCA_039931955.1 Chloroflexota bacterium | reverse complement strand
GTGGACGGGCTTCGCTACACGCATTCGAAGACCCGCTGGATCCTCGGGGTTTACAAGGCGCTCGGGTTTCGTATTCCACCGATCCTGCCCCCAGCCACCATCGGGATCCTCGGCGGCGGTCAGCTGGGTCGGATGCTGGCCATGGCCGCCAGATCCACGGGCTACCGGGTGGCCATCCTGGACCCGGATCCAGAGTGCCCCGCGGCCGTCGTCGCGGATCGCGTTGAGGTCGGGCGCTACGACGACGTGGAGGCCGCCCGACGCCTCGCCGATGGGTGTGCTGTCGTCACCTACGAGCTCGAGCATATCTCCCTGGACCTTGTTCGGAGCATCGATGTCGGCAAGGTGCCGATTCGGCCGGGCCCCTACGCGCTGAAGCTGACCCAGGATCGTCTCGCTGAGCGTCGTTTCCTGGAGGCCAATGGTGCCGCTGTGGCTCCGTGGCGCGAGATCGACAGCGCGGGCGCGCTGGAAGCGGGCCTGGCCGAACTCGGGATGCCGCTCCGCCTCAAGTCCTCAATGGGCGGCTACGACGGTCGGAGTCAGATCCGCGTCGCGGACGCGGCGAGCGTGGCCGACGCGCAGCGGATGGTCGAGACGGAACTCAGCGCCGGGCGGCCGCTGCTGCTCGAGCGCGAATTGCCATTCGAGGCCGAGCTGTCGATCATCGTCGCGCGTGCCGTGGATGGCGTCACGAGTGTCTTTCCGGTTGCGCGCAACGTCCACGACCGCGGCATTCTCGTCGAATCATCTGCGCCGGCCGGTATCCCCGACGAGATCGCGAAGCGGGCCGGAGCGCTTGCTGGCGATCTGGCTACGGGGATGGGCCTGGTAGGCCTCCTCACGGTCGAATTGTTCCTGATGCCGGATGGGTCGCTGGTCGTCAACGAACTTGCGCCCCGTGTCCACAACAGCGGCCACTGGACGATCGAGGGCGTCGCCACCAGTCAGTTCGAGCAGCACATCCGTGCGATCTGCGGCCTTCCGCTGGGCTCGCCGGACCTCAGAGCGGGCGGAGCCGCAACGGTCAATCTCCTCGGCTCCGGCTCGGAACGCCCCGCCCGGAGCAGCGGACTCGACGGAGCGCTGGACGTGCCGGGGGTCCACGTCCACCTGTATGACAAGCGGCGGGTCTTCGAGCGACGCAAGATGGGCCATGTGACAGCGACCGCAGACAGCGCGCAGGCCGCACTCGGCATTGCCCGGCAGGCTGCCGTTCAGGTCGGCTGGCTGGATGAGCCAGGGGAGGATTCGTGATGGCGGGAGAGGCACCCATCGTCGGCGTCGTTGGCGGCAGTCGATCCGATTTCCCGATCCTCGAGAAGGCCACCGCGCTCCTCGAAATGCTCGCGGTGCCATGCGAGCTGCGCGTCGTCTCCGCGCACCGAAGCCCGGATCATCTGTTCCGTTACGCGGAGGGAGCGGCTGGCAGGGGCCTGCGTGTCCTGATCGCCGGGGCCGGTGGCGCCGCGCATCTGCCGGGGATGCTGGCGGCCAAGACAAACCTGCCGGTCGTTGGCGTTCCGATCCCGACGCAGCACCTTGGTGGGCTCGATTCGCTCCTGTCCATCGTCCAGATGCCACGCGGCATCCCCGTCGCGACGGTCGCCATCGGCAATGCCGAGAACGCGGCGGTCCTGGCGGCCCAGATTCTCGCGCTCTCGGATCCCGAGCTGGCTGCCCGGCTGGCGACCTATCGGGCCGATCAGACACGCATGGTGATGGACGACCCGTCAAATCTCGGTTCCTGAGGCGCGCGAGCCGGAGACCCCGGAGAGCGCCACCGTGACCCCGTGGCGAGCGCCAACGCGCCCAGGGGGATGGGCGCGGTCAGCTTGCGGCGAGCGCTCGATGTTCCCGATTGTGGAGCGCAAGATCAAGAGCTGTCTTCAGTACCACGAGCACCAGCAACGCACCGAACGGCGTGCCCAGTGCCATCGAGATGAACGCGCCGAAAATGATGGTGAGATGGAGCACGACGACGCGGGCGTACGGGCCGCCCATCAACTGCGCCGGCGTGGCTCGCCGAAACTCCCCACCGCGGATGTAGTTGAACCAGAACGAGATGCCGTGGCTGATCACCATGCCGATCAGACCAAGGCCAACAAGGTCCATGCGTGCCAAGATCCCGCCGATCGGAGCAACGTCATAGCTGAAGCCGTCGGTCGCCAGGCTGGGTAGTCCGGCAAACATCGGCAGGGCGAAC
>JBDTQY010000061.1:0-7025 GCA_039931955.1 Chloroflexota bacterium | reverse complement strand
TTCGGCGGACTGGTACCAGTCCGCGGGGATCTCAACATCCCGCTGGTGCACAGCGGGTGGGTACTCGGCACGCTGACCGTCGCCACCAGGGCGCCGAGGCTTTGGACGGAACACGACATCGAGATCCTGACCGCCCTGGCCGCGCATGCCACCCTGGCGTTGAAGAACGCCGAGTTGTTCGATCGACTGGAGCTCAGGGCGGCCCGCATGGCCGTCGTCCAGGCGGCTTCCGCGCGCATGAACCGCGCGAACACTGTCGAGTCGGTCGGCCGGGCAATCGTCGAGGAGGTCGGGGCGATCGTCGAGTACCACAATGCTCGCGTCTACCAGGTCGAAGCGGACGGCATGATCGCCCCGATCGCCTTCGAGGGGAAGGTGGGCGCGTATGAGATCGTGGATTGGGCAGTGCTCCGGACGAAGATGGGCGAAGGGTTCACCGGCTGGGTGGCAGAGCATGGGACTCCGCTCAACGTTCCCGATGCGAACGCCGACCCGCGGGGGTTCCAGATCGATGGGACAGAGCGCGTCGACGAGTCGATGCTGGTCGTGCCGCTTCGCCACGACGGCACCACCATCGGGGTGGTAACGCTCTCGAAGCTGGGCATGAACCAGTTCGACGATGACGATCTCCAGATGCTGACCATCCTCGCCGACCAGGCCGCAACGGCGCTTGAATCGGCGCGTCTGCTGGCCACGACGACGTCGATGGCCAGGGAGCTCCGACGG
This sequence comes from Chloroflexota bacterium, assembly GCA_039931955.1. Taxonomy (GTDB): domain Bacteria; phylum Chloroflexota; class Limnocylindria; order Limnocylindrales; family CSP1-4; genus UBA5189. Next base: position 6,299 of record JBDTQY010000061.1, on the reverse strand, counting down.
CTCCTCGAGATGAGTCAGGCGCTGTCGCAGACACTGGATCCCGAGGAGGTCGGGTCCGTCATCGCTCATCACATGGCGACCGCCGTGGGCGCCGACTCGGCGGTCATCAGTGCCTGGGACACGGTTCGTGATCTCGTGATCTCGCTGGGCGAGCATCCGATCGGAGCCTTGAATACGCTCCGCCCGACGTACGACCTTCCCGCATTCCCAGCCACGCGCCGCGTGCTGGAGACGGGCGAAGTGATGGTCATCGATGCCGACGACCCGGACGCCGACCCGGAGGAATCGGCGGTCCTCAAGGAAGGTGGCTTCCGCTTTCTCCTGATGATCCCGCTCATCGCCAAGGGCCTCTCCATCGGACTCGTGGAACTCATGACCCGAACGGTGAACCCGTTTGACGAACCGAGGCTCGCCCTGGCGCGGACCATGGCCAACGAGGCGGCGATGGCCCTCGAGAACGCCCGCCTCTACGAAGCGGCCCGCGCCCTTGCGGACCGGGATCCACTGACCGGGTTCTTCAACCATCGGTTCCTGTACGAGCGGATGGGCGAGGAGGTCCTCCGGGCAAGACGGGCTCGAGCCCCGCTCAGCCTGCTGCTCCTGGATGTCGACGATTTCAAGCTCGTGAACGACACCTTCGGGCACCAGTTCGGTGATCGCTGCCTGTTGCACCTCGCCGAGGTCATTCGGTCCACCCTGCGGGCCTCTGATATTCCGGCGCGCTACGGCGGTGACGAATTCGCGGTGATCCTGCCGGATGCCGACGAGGAGGCTGCGCTCATCGCCGCCCGTCGGATCTCGGAACACCTGGCGGCCAATCCGGTGATCGTTGATGGGCGCGGACCGGTGCCCCTCAGCGTCTCCATCGGAGTCAGCTCCGTCAGCCCCGACGTTCGGACCCCGGCAGAGTTGGTGGAGGCTGCCGATGCCCGGATGTATGCCGCCAAACTGGCTGGGCTGGAGGATCAGGGTCCGCGCCTGCATCACGATCGAGTCGGCACCGGGCAGTAACCGCGCAACAGGCCCACGGCTGCGCGACAAGGCTCTGCCTGGGGTACGTGATGCGCCGGGTCCCGGTACGGAAGTACTACCTTGAACGGGTGGACGCGGACCTGATCGGGCCCCATCCTTGACTCGCGTTGACAACCCGCGAGCCCCGCCGCCGCCCCGACCCAGGGGATCGAACCGTTCGTCGGACCTGGTGGCTCCTCTCGGCGACCTTCCTGGCCCTCGCCGCCATCACCGGGTTTCGGGCGCTCACATCCCAGGATCCGTCAGCGTGGCTCCCGGTCATTGCAGTGGGGACTGCGGTGCTGGCGGCGATCGGCCATCGACGTGCCGTCGCCGACCTCGAGACGCGCGGTCGGGCCGAGACCGAGAACTTCGCGCGGATTCTGAGTGGGCTGTCGCGATCTGTCAGTGTCGATGCCATCGTCCGGGCGATCGTCGACGACCTTGCTGAGGGCATGGACGCCGACCACGTGGTCGTTGCGCGCCGCCGGGCGGATGGGGGAGGCCTGGAAGCCACGCTTGTCACTCGGCGCGTCGGCGTGCCGAGTTCGAGCACGGTCCTGCCGATCGGCGACCTTGATCTTGACTCGGACGCCCGGGTCACCGCAACGGTGGCGGTTCCGGTCGGGCCGGACCGAGAGCCCGCACTCGTCATGGCCGTGTCGGGGAGGTCGCCCGCCGCCGACGCGAGCGCGCACGAGCCCCACCCGAGTCACGCAGGATCGCCCGGAGAGTCCTCCCGGGTTGCCGTTCCCGAACGGGCCATGCGATGGGTCGGCGAGCTGCTCGAGGATCTCGGGATCCAGCGGCCGGACCGCCACGATCGGATGTCACGCTTGCCGCGTGCCGAGGTGCTCGGGACCGGGACCGGGTCCAGGGCAGCGCGCAAGATTGCTGATCGAGTCAAAGCCCTGTACGGCCTGAGTCACACGCTGACCGCGCCGATGCGCTCCGAGGGCGATGTCTTCGGAGCGATCGTGGTGTCCCGTCGCGGCCGCGAGCCGTGGGATCCTGCGGCGCGGCGGCTGCTCGCGAACGCGGCCGTCGAGGCGTCCGCCGCGCTCGCCCGCGCCTACAGTTTCCGCGAGGCGACCGCCCACGCCACCACGGATCCCCTGACCGGCCTCCCCAACCGGCGGTACTTCGACGAGATCTGCGGTCTCCAGGCGCACCGTCGCCGGTCCGGCGATGCGGTCGCGATCCTGATGGTGGATATCGACAAGTTCAAGGTCCTCAACGACACTTACGGCCATCCGGTGGGCGACCAGGTGCTGCGCGCCGTGTCCCGGGCCATCGTCTCCGCGGTCCGCGAGGAGGACGTTCCGGCCCGGGTCGGTGGTGAGGAATTCGCCGTCCTTCTCCGGAACCCGGGACCCGACGTCGCGGTGGAGGTCGGGGAGCGGGTCTGCGCCGCCGTTCGAGAGCTGAACCTGAGCGCACACGGGATCCCCGGCGTCAGCGTCTCGGTTGGTGTCGCTGACGCTCGTGGAGCCGATGAGACGATACCGTCGATCATCGAGCGGGCCGATCAGGCCCTCCTCCGGGCCAAGCGCGCAGGGCGCGACCGGGTGATCGCCGCCTGAGTGACGAGTCGCGGACGGACTACCATCGGCGGATGCCACGACCGTCGGATGTTGAGCCCCCCTCCAACGCCGAGTTGGCACGCATCTTCCACGAGATCGGCGACCTGTTGGAGATCAAGGGCGAGTTGGTCTTCAAGACGGTTGCATACCACCGGGCGGCTGATGCCATTGACCGCGCCCCGATTGCCATCGGCCGTGCCTACGCGGAGGGCCGTCCGCCTGAGATCCCAGGGGTCGGCCGGGCCACGGCAGACAAGATCGGCGAGCTGGCCCGCACCGGGCGTCTCGGCTATCACGAGCAACTGGTCGCCGAGTTCCCGGCCACGCTGCGGGAACTTCTGAGCGTCCCGGGCCTCGGTCCCAAGACGGTCCGCCAACTCTGGACGTCACTCGGAATCGCCGATCTCACGAGCCTGCGCGCCGCAGCGGAGGCCGGCCGCCTGCGCGGCCTCCGGGGGCTTTCGGCGCGAACGGAACAGGCCATCCTGGAGGGCATTCAGGTCGTCGGCGATCGCCACGGTCGGATGCGACTCGACGAGGCCGGGGCCGCCGTGGAGCTCGTGACGAGCGGCCTCGAAGGCGTCGAGGGCGTCGCGCGGGTTGTGGCCGCCGGTTCCTGGCGCCGCCGACGCGAGACGGTCGGTGATCTGGACATCCTGGTGGAGACGACGAATGCCGGTCCGGTGATCGAGCGCTTCACCACCATGTCGGCCACGGCCAGCGTCATCAACCTTGGGACGGAGAAGGCCGCGATCCGCCTTGCAACCGGCACCCAGGTGGACCTGATGCGGATGGCCCCGGGCGCCGTCGGCACGTATCTCATTCACTTCACGGGATCCAGGGCCCACAACGTGCGCCTGCGGGAGCGTGCCCGTGAGCGCGGCTGGAGCCTGTCCGAGAAGGGCTTCCTGCGGATCGGCGAGGACGGCGAGACGCCCCGTGGCACGGGCGGCCAGGCGGCCTCGGGTCCCGGCGGCGAGGTGGCCTCGGGTCCCGGCGGTGACCTCCGGACGTTTCCGACGGAGGCCGCAGCCTACGCATTCCTGGACCTCCCGTTCATCGAGCCGGAGCTGCGGGAGGATGCCGGCGAGATCGAGGCAGCGCTTGAGAACCGACTGCCGAGCCTCGTCGCCCTGGCAGATCTGCGCGGCGATCTCCATTCCCACTCGGACTGGTCCGATGGGACCCAGCCGATCAGCGTGATGGCCGAGGCGGCCCGGCGCCGAGGCCACGCCTACCAGGTACTCACCGATCACTCCGCGTCTCTGGCGATCGCCGGGGGCCTCACCCCGGAGCGTGTTGCGCTGCAGGCCGACGTTATCCGCCAGCTGAACCGCCGATTCGCGGATGAGGAACAGGCCGGCGTTGCCCCCGCCGAGACATCGGCCGAAGGGTTCCGACTGTTGCATGGCTGCGAACTCGAGATCCGGGCCGACGGGCGGCTGGACTATGGCGATGAACTCCTGTCGCGCTTCGATCTCGTGGTAGCGTCGCTCCATGTCGGGCGACGGCAGCCTCGATCCGAATTGACCGCGCGGGTCCTGACGGCGATCCGGAACCCACACGTTGATGTCATCGCCCACCCCTCGGGCCGCAAGATCGGCGAACGCGACGAACTCGACCTGGATTGGGACGTCATCTATGCCGAGGCCGCCCGGACGGGCACAGTCCTGGAGATGAACGGGTCGCCGCCGCGACTGGACCTGTCGGTGGACCGGGCGCGCCACGCTGTGGGCCTTGGCTGTCTCCTGTCCATCGATTCGGACGCCCACCGGGTCGCGGAGCTCGACTATCTCGACTGGGGGATCAGCCAGGCGCGACGGGCATGGGTCGAGCCAGCGAACGTGCTCAACACGCGGTCTCGCGAAGATCTGCTGGCCTATGTCCGGCGGGACGATCGATGAAGGGCGCCCTGCACGGCGCCATTGGTTCGGTCGATCGCTCGCGTACCATCGCGGCGATGGGCATCACCGGGGCGTCGCGGGATCTTGTCGCCATGTCGATGGCGATCGTGCTCGTGTCCAGGTTCGTGGACGGGCCGGTCGTCTGGCCGGTGGGGATCGTGTTGCTCGCCGCCGTCTGGCTCGGAACCCTCCAGGTGCTCGGCGATGGCACTCCGTCGACGACCGGACCAGGCGTCCCTGTGGAAGCATTGATCGTTCCGGGGGTCACGGCGGTCGGGATCTTCGGGGCCATCCGCCTCGTGCCGGTGGGCCTGCTCCTCGTCCCGGCCCTGCTGATCGGCGCCTGGCTGCTGGCCCGTGTGCTTGGTACGGAGTCGAGGCTGCTCGCCAGCCAGAAGAGCCCGTCGAGCGCGGATCGGACGGCGGTCATGTCCGAGGCCATGGTCGTCGGTCTCCTCGCCTTCGCCGGCATCGCAGCCCTCGTCCCCGGGGGTCTCCCGGAGCCAGGTGCCAGCGTCGTGGCTCCCACTGGCGCCCAACTCGCGGTCCTCGCCGGTGCAGACGCAGTGATTGCCTTTCTTCTTGGCTACCGGGCTGCTGCGCTGCGCACCACGAGCCTTCGGGAGGTTGCCTGGTTCGCGCTGACGAACGCCATCGTCATCGCCATCGCGGCCACGGCGCTGCGGGCCATGGAAATCCCCCGGCTGCTGGGTCCGGCTCTGTTGGTGCTGGTCTTCTTCCTCTGGGATGCGATCCATGTTGCGCCGGCGTCGAGACGCCGGAACGCCCGCTGGATCTGGGAGGCGCTGCTCCTCGTGGTGCTCGCGGTGGTGGTCGTCGCCTGGAGCGTGCGGCTGCGCGCATGATGTATTCGGAGCGCCGCGCGGGACCGACCATTTGACCGTCGGCCATCCGGGTGCTACAAACAATGTCCCGCTTCAACGCCACCGGCGTTCCGCCGGCACGCGTCATGCATGGAGCTTCCCGCCGCAGACGCGGCTCGCGAGTGCATTCGGCCGAAAGGATCAGATTTTCGTGACGTTCCCCGAGATGGAAAACGCGTCCAGCCCCATCGCTACCACCCGGCTCAAGCGACAACTCGCGGAGCAGGCCACCGCGCACGCCGCCGCTGGCCACTGGACGGAGGCGGCTGACACGAACCGGCGCCTGCTTGAGATGGGCCCCGAGGCCGAGACCGAGAACCGCCTGGCCAAAGCACTCTGGGAACTGGGCGAGCTCGGTGAGGCTCGCGAGCATTACCAGGCAGCCTTGGCCCTGGATCCCACCAACCGGATTGCCGAGCGCAATATTGATCGGCTGCGGACGCTGCTCGTAGCGGCTGGTGAGCGGACGGTCCCGGCGCAGGTTGGCAGCAAGGCCCCCGTCCGGATCTTCGTCGAAGAGACCGGCAAAACCGGCTTCGCGTTCCTGATCGAGTTGCCCGACCCGCGCCTGCTCGCCCAGGTCAACCCCGGTGATTCGGTGGAGCTCGAGTCCGAGGGCAACCGACTCGTGGCAACCAGCAGCGGTGTCCGGATCGGTGTCGTGGAACCCCGCGTCGCCGCCCGGCTCCTGAAGCTCATGGCGGACGGCAACAAGTACATGGCCGGGGTCACATCCCTCGGCGCGGTCGACGTCCGGATCATCATCCGCGAGATCTACCAGGACCCCCGCAACTACGGCAAGGTGAGCTTCCCAACGGCGGCGAAGTCAACGGACCTGCGGCCGTACACGAAGGGCACCCTCGTCCGCGAGGACGAGGAGCTCGAGGAGGACCTCGAGGACGACGTCGAGGACGAGG
>JBDTQY010000060.1:0-3892 GCA_039931955.1 Chloroflexota bacterium | reverse complement strand
GGCCGCCGTTCAGCGCCTTGCGCTGGCCGGCGGTGGGCCCGCGGCGACGGGGCCGGGTGGTCGGATCATGCCCGTTGCCGAGCTCGGGATCCCGGGTCGCCACAACGTCCGCAATGCGCTTGCGGCCGTCGGTGCGGCGTTGCTCTTCGGGGTGGCCCCCGATGCCATCCGCCGCGAGGCGGCTGCGTTTCGCGGGGTCGAACATCGCCTCGAGACCGTGGCCGTGATCGGGCAGGTGCGGTACGTCAATGACTCCCAGGGCACGCAGCCGGACGCGGTGATGGCGGCGCTCGATTCATTTCCGGGTCCGATCGTCCTGATTGCCGGGGGCCGCGACAAGGGCGTCGACCTTGGGCCCCTGGCGGCCCACGTTGCGCAGCGCGCCGCGGCCGCGGTGCTGATCGGCGAATCGGCGCCGATGCTGGAGTCGCTCTTCGGTGAGGCCGGCCTCGCCACGATCGAGCGCGCCGCGACGCTCGACGACGCTGTGGCTGTCGCGACAAGGATCGCGGAGGAGGCGCTGGCGACGCTGGGCGAACGCGGTAGCGGCCCGGGCGGACCGTTGGCGACCGTCCTCCTGTCGCCCGCGGCCACCAGCTTCGACATGTTCGTCGACTATGCGGCGCGCGGCCGGGCTTTCAAGGCGGCCGTGGGCCGGCTCATGGCCTCGTACCCAGCACGCGACCAGACCACCGGACAGAGGAGGCGCGCCTGATGGGCGTCGTCGGACGGTCGCTACCTCGAGCACTTGGCGGGTCCGACCAACCCGACACGGGGCGAGTCCGCCCCGCGGCGTCAAAAAGTGGCGCCAAGGCGGGAACCCGAAACCAGCGGGCTCGAGCCAATACCAACGTCCTCCACCGGGAGCGGCATCAGCCCGACTGGTCGATCCTCGTGGCGGTCGTCGCCCTGGCAGCGATCGGGATCCTCATGGTCTATTCGTCATCGGCGATGCGGGCATACATCGGAAAGCAGGGGGATACGTTCGCGATCGCGGGGCCGCAGGTCGTCTGGGCGGGATTGGGCCTCCTGGCCATGCTGGTCATGATGCGGGTGGACTACCGGGTCCTGCGACTCGTGTCGCTGCCCGCCTACCTCGTGGGCGTCGTCCTCCTCGTCCTGGTCTTCGTGCCCAGCCTGGGGCGCGTCGTTGGCGGGAGTGCCCGCTGGCTTGCGATCGGGCCGCTGCCGGCGGTCCATCCGGCTGAGATCGCCAAACTGACCCTGATCATTTACCTGGCCCACTGGATGGCTTCGCGCGGGACACAGATCTCGGGCATCCGGTCGGGGACCCTGCCATTCCTGCTGATCTCGCTGCCCGTGATCGGGCTTGTCTTCAAGGAGCCGGATCTCGGGACCACCACGGTCATCACTGGTACCGCGTTCCTCATGTTCTTCGTGGCCGGCGCTCGGCTCTGGCAATTCGGCGCCATGGCCGTGCTTGGAGTATTGGCGGCGATCGTGGTCGGCCTGCGTGACTACCAGATCACCCGCATCCGGACCTTCATCGACCCCTGGTCGGACCAGTTGGGCTCCGGATTCCACACTATCCAGGGGCTCCTCGCCCTGGGCCTTGGAGGCGTCTTCGGGGCCGGCCTCGGCGAATCCAAATTGGCCGGTGGCCTCTACCTGCCCAACGCCTGGAATGACTTCATCTTCGCGATCATCGGCGAGGAATTCGGCCTGATCGGCGCGGCAACCGTCATTGCCCTCTTTGTCGTGATCGCCTACGCCGGCCTGCGGACTGCGATGCGAGCACCTGATACATTCGGCGCCCTTCTCGCGACAGGGATCACGGCCTGGCTGTGCCTCCAGGCGTTCATCAATATCGGCGTCGTCGTCGCCCTCCTGCCGGTGACCGGGATCACGCTCCCGTTCATCAGCGCGGGTGGCTCGTCGCTGGTCATCAGCTTTGCCGCCGTGGGGATCCTCCTGTCGATCTCCCGCGAGACGGTCGAGCGCCGCACCGTGGAGACCAATGCGCCTGCTGATCGCGGGCGGGGGAACGGGGGGACACATCTACCCGGCCCTCGCCGTCGTGGACGCGCTGCGCCGTCGACCGAATCCGCCTGAACTTCGCTGGCTGGGAGGCCATCGGGGAATCGAGGATCGGATCGTCCCGGCGGCGGGTATCAAGCTGCACCGGCTCGCCCTTCGCTCGCTCCGTTCGACTGATCGCGACATCCACCTGGCCCTCGATCCGGTCCGCCTGGTGCTGTCCATTCCGGAGGCGCTGGCGTTCCTGGTCGGTGAGCGCCCCGCGGCGATCTTCACCACCGGTGGCTATGTGGCCATCCCCGTCCTCCTGGCCGCCAGACTGCTCAGGATTCCAACACTCATCTGGGAGGGGAACGTGATCCCTGGGCGGAGCGTGCGGGCGACTGCTCGCCTGGCCTCGGTCATGGCTGTTTCCTTTGCCATCACCTGTGACGCGCTTCAGGCGGAGTCGGCAGAGGGCGGGAGACCGTGTCTCGAAACCGGAACGCCGATCCGGGATTTCAGTGGGACGGATGCCCTTGCGGCGCGCCAGCACTTCGGGGTCCGGGCTGGGGAGCGTCTCATCCTGGTCTTCGGCGGCTCCCAGGCCGTCAGGCGGCTGAACGAGGCCGTCAGCGCTTCGCTGGCGACGCTCGTCGAGCGCTACCACGTGCTCCACGTGACCGGGGAGGCCGGCTACGCGTCGGCACTCGTTGATCGCGAAGCGCTACCCGACGATCTCCGAAGTCGATATCGGGCGACCTCGTTTCTCGGCACGGAGATGGCCGCCGCCCTGGCTGCCTCGGATCTCGTGGTCGGCCGAGCGGGATCGTCGACCCTGGCGGAGGTGACCGCGGTCGGGGTCCCGATGGTCCTCGTGCCCTATCCCCACGCGGGCGGGCATCAACGGGCCAACGCCGACGTGCTGGACAAGGCGGGCGCTGCATTGGTGATCGAGGATGCCGACTTCAGCGGGGAAGCCCTGCTGGCCGCTGCTTCCATCCTGGACGATCCGGCACGGCATGCGCGAATGGCGTCGGCAGCTCGGGCCCTCGGTCGACCGGGCGCTGCCGACGCCCTGGCCGCCGTCCTTATGGCCCTTGCTGAGCGCCGTCCGCTGCCGACCGCGAGTGAGACCACGGCCCTCGCCAGGACCCCGCCTTCATGACGGACCTGGGACCGGCAGAAACGGCCGCCCTGGCGGGAGAGATCGCCCGGCGGATCGGGACGAAAGCGGAGCAGCACCTGCCCCTCGGGCGCCTGACCACGATGCGTGTTGGTGGCCCGGCCGACCTCCTGGTCACGGCCCACAACACCTTCGAGCTGCGTGCCCTCGTTCGCTTCGCCAGGGCCAGGGAGTTGCCCCTCACGATCCTGGGCCGGGGCTCCAACGTGGTCATCTCGGATCGAGGCATTCGGGGTCTGGTGGTCCACGTTCGGGCCGAGGCAACGCGGCTCGACGGCGATCGCTACGTGGCCGCGGCCGGCGTCCCGATGGCGCGTGCCGCCACCGAGACCCAGAAGGCGGGCCTGACTGGCCTGGAGTTCGGCCTGGCGATTCCGGGCACCGTGGGTGGCGCGATCTGGGCGAACGCCGGAGCGCACGGCGGTGATATCGCCGCCGTCCTGGAGTCGGCCGATGTCATGGCTGCCGACAGCACGGAGGCGCGCCTGCCTGTCGCGGAACTCGGGTTCGCCTATCGGGACAGTCGGTTCAAGCGTGCCCACGGAAGCGGGGACCGCGACATCATTCTCGGTGGCACGTTCCGATTGCAGCCGGCGTCGCCTGATGTGATCAAGGAACGCCTCGACGAAATCCGTCATTGGCGCCAGGCGCACCAGCCCCTGGGTCTACCGTCAGCCGGCAGCGTCTTCCGGAATCCCGCCGAGGGGCCATCCGCCGGTGAACGGATCG
>JBDTQY010000059.1:0-1568 GCA_039931955.1 Chloroflexota bacterium | reverse complement strand
CGACCCGGATCGTGCTCCTGGACGCCGGCGCTCGGACACTCGCGATCATCATCGAACCGACCGGTGGAGCGTCGCTCCAGGACATCCTGGCCTTCGCCGATGACGTGGCCGGATCGCTGCAGGTCCGCTGACGCCCGACCGCCCGACCGCCCGACCGCCCGACCGCGCGATCGCCCGACCGCGCCACGTGGTCCGGTCCCCGGCGTGAGCCTCGTCGCGTACCCTTGTCGAGCCATGCCGCTCATCGAGCTTCACGAGCTGACCAAGCGATATCCCGGAGGCGTCGTCGCGCTCGACGAGCTGACCCTCGACCTCGAGGCCGGGATCATCGGGCTGGTCGGTGCCAACGGAGCGGGAAAGAGCACGCTCATCAAGATCCTGCTTGGGCTGCTGGCACCGACATCGGGCAGCGCGGCGGTCATGGGCCGGGACGTCGTGACCCGGGGCCTCGAGATCCGCCAGTTCGTCGGTTACATGCCCGAACACGACTGCCTGCCGCCGGACCTGTCCGCGACCGATTTCGTGGGTCACATGGCCCGGATGTCCGGACTGCCGGCCGATGCGGCCCGCGAGCGCACCGCCGAGGTCCTTCGTCACGTGGGCCTGTACGAGGAACGGTATCGCGCGATCGGCGGCTATTCCACCGGGATGAGACAGCGAGTCAAGCTGGCCCAGGCCCTCGTCCACGACCCGCGCCTGCTCCTGCTCGATGAGCCGACCAACGGCCTGGATCCGGCCGGCCGCGACGAGATGCTGGCCCTGGTCAGGCGGACCGGCACCGAGTTCGGGATCGCCGTCATCGTCGCCAGCCACCTGCTCGGCGAGATCGAGCGCGTGAGCGACTTCCTCGTGGCCATCGATGCCGGGCGTCTCCTGCGAGCCGCCCCCCTCGCCGACTTCACGGAGCGCACCGGCGTCCTCGCCGTCGAGGTGGAAGAAGGGCAGGCGCAACTGCAGGCCGCGCTCGTCGCCCGCGGTCTCGGCGCGACGCTGGACGGCCGGATCGTCCTGGTGCCGCTCGACGATGAGCGCCCGTACGACGTGGTCCGTGACGAGATCGTCGGGCTGGAGCTCTCGCTCGTACGGATCGAGCAGCGGCGCAAGGGTCTCGAGGACCTCTTCCGCGACGAGGTCACGGTATGAGTCAGGCGGAGGCCTCGGGCCCGGGCGGCAGCATCTACGACCTCGGCTACCAGGTCTACGACGGACCTCGCCTCGGCCGGCGAGCGGCGCTGGGCGCGCTGTTCCGGAGTGCCCTCAAGGCGTGTTACGGCATCGGACGTGGCGGTCGCGCCAAGATCGTCCCGATCGTCCTGAGCGTCCTGGTGATCCTGCCGGCGGTGGTGGCTATCGGGATCTCGGCACTGGCGGCCCAGGCGCCAGGTGGTCGCGAGATCCTGGAGGAAGCGTCGCCCGTGCGGTTCGCCTCCTACTACGGCCTTATCGGCATCCTGGTGATGTTGTTCGCGGCCGCCCAGGGTCCGGAGCTGTTCGGGCGAGATCAGCGCTACGGGGTCCTGCCGCTGTACTTCTCGCGGGTCCTGACCCGTGTCGATTACGCGCTGGCT
>JBDTQY010000058.1:0-3917 GCA_039931955.1 Chloroflexota bacterium | reverse complement strand
CCAGCCCGTCGGCAGGCTGGACACGAGGGCGGGTTTGATCGTGGCCACGAACGACTCATTCGTGTCGATCTTCTCCTCGTAGTCGACCTCGATGCCGTACTTCTGCTTGAACGCCTCGATCGTAGGCGACGAGCCGGGGCTGTACTCGCCGGCATCGCTGGCGGCACCCACGAGGTCGATGTAGGCGGTCCAGTTGGCCCATTTCAGCGGCCCGCTGACCGTCTTCGCCGTCGGAACCGGAGTCGGGGCCGGGGTGTCACCAGGCGCCGTCGTCGGGGTCGTGGTCGGCGCGGATGTCGAGGCGCTCCCGGGTGCGCACGCCGCCAGGAATGCGGCCACGCCGGCGAGCCCGGCACCCTGGATGAAGATCCGGCGCGAGACCGGGGCCTTGATCCGCTCTTCGAGTTCACTCATGGGTGGGTTCCTCCTATTGGTTTAGGGTTGCGGCTGGCTGGGCCATCAGATGTCAGGAAGCCTGGGCTATCGCGTCGGCTGCCCCAGCCGCCACGGCAAAGGTGTGATCAGGTGACCACGTGACCTGGACCTGCTGGCCCGGTCGGTGCAGTGATCCGTGCGATGTGCGGGCGAGATTCTGCTCGAACACGGTGATTCGCTCACCGCCCTTGGACCGAATGATGTAGCTGGTGGATGCGCCCAGGTAGGACGCGTCCATGACCTGGCCCTCGAGTCGGTTCATCTGGTCGGGCACCGGGGCGCCCTCAGCGTACAGACGGATCTTCTCGGGCCGAACACCGATCCGGAGCGTGGGTGTGTTGCCCTTGAGCGACGCCGGAATCCGGATGCTGGCGCCATGGGTCAGGACGACCGAGACGTACTCGCCGTCGGGATCGCCGAGCGTGGCGCCGAGCAGGTTGCTGACCCCGAGGAATCCAGCGACGAACTCGGTCGCCGGTCGCTCATACAGCGTCTCCGGGTCGCCAAGCTGCTCGTACTTGCCCTTGTTCATGACGGCGATTCGATCCGACATCGTCATCGCCTCTTCCTGATCGTGGGTCACGTAGATGAAGGTGATCCCGACATCCTGCTGGATCCGCTTGAGTTCGACCTGCATCTGCTTGCGCAACTTGAGGTCAAGGGCGCCGAGGGGCTCGTCGAGGAGGAGGACCGATGGCTTGTTGACGAGCGCGCGCGCCAGAGCAACGCGCTGCGCTTGCCCACCCGACAGCTGACCGGGCTTCCGCCTCTCGTATCCGGGAAGCTCGACTAGTTCCAGGATCTCGCTGACTCGTCGCTTGACCTCAGCCTGCTCGACCTTGCGACGGCGAAGGCCGAATGCCACGTTGTCGAAGATCGTGAGATGAGGGAAGAGCGCATAGCTCTGGAAGACCGTGTTGACGTTGCGCTTGTACGGCGGGAGCCACGTGACGTCCTGACCGGCCAATTCGATCAGGCCCGATGTCGGCTGCTCGAAGCCGCCGATCATGCGAAGCGTTGTGGTCTTGCCGCAACCAGAGGGACCCAGGAGGCTGAAGAACTCGCCGGCCCGGACCTCGAGGTCGATGTGGTCCACGGCAACGATCACGCCCGCTTCATTCGGGCTGATGTATTGCGACACGCGCCGACCAGTGGCGTCGCCACCGAATGCCTTGTAGACCTGCGTCAGGCGGACCTCGACCTCGGGCACGTCCGTCTCGCTCCTCCGAACTGCAGGGCCGACTCGACCACAGCCGCACGACCTACCGTACGTGGAGGCAGTGGGCGTGGATCGAGAATAGGCGTCGGCAAGCCCTCGTGTCAAACCGCGGATGCGGGTTCCGTTGGCGCGCCAACGGAACGAATCCGGTAGGAATGCCGCCCGAACCGTGCGAACTTCGCGGTTTCCGGCGCCCCAGATGGGTCCTGGGGCGAGCTGCCCGGTGACGTCGCGAAGCGGATTGGCCGAGGCCTCCCGGCGCATGCGGCTGGGCCGGGCTAGGATGCAGGTCCACGATTTCGACGCAACGTTCGTTTCTATCCCGCCCGCACTGCCGAGGAACCCATGACGCTGGTCACCGAAGACACCGTCTACGCAGCCCTTCGCCAGGTCCAGGAGCCCGAATTGGGCGGCGACCTGGTGAGCCGGAACATGATCAAGGACCTTCGGGTCGATGGCGCAGCGGTGGCCTTCACGATCGAGCTGACCACCCCGGCCTGTCCGCTCAAGGATGAGATCGAAGGGGCGGTCAGGGCGGCCCTCGATCCGATCGGCGTGGAGTCGATTGCCCTGAGTTGGGGCGCCAGCGTTCGTCGTGCCGCGCCGCGGACGCCGGAGCAGCTCCTCCCAGGCGTCAAGAACATTATCGCGGTCGCATCCGGCAAGGGCGGCGTCGGCAAGAGCACCGTCGCCGTCAACCTGGCCGTGGCGCTTGCCCGCGATGGCGCGTCCGTCGGCCTGCTCGATGCCGACATCACCGGTCCGAACGTGCCCATCATGCTCGGGCTGGATGGACAGCCGGGCAAGAGCGAGAACGAGAAGATCATGCCGCTCATGCGGCATGGCGTGAAGGCCATCTCCATCCAGTTCTTCGTTCCGGCCGGCCAGCCCATCATCTGGCGCGGACCGCTCGTTGGCGGCGCAATCCAGCAATTCCTGCGCGACGTTGACTGGGGCGAGCTGGATTACCTCGTCATCGACCTCCCGCCGGGCACCTCGGATGCCCAGTTGACGCTCGCCCAGGCTGTCCCGATCTCGGGTTCGGTCCTGGTCACCACGCCCCAGGATGTCGCCCTCCTCGACGTCGACAAGGCACTGGCCATGTTCAAGCGGATGAGCGTTCCCGTGATCGGGATCGTCGAGAACATGAGCGGCCTGGTCTGCCCGCACTGCGGTGACATGATCGATCTCTTCGGCCGCGGTGGAGGCGAGCGGTTCGCCCGTGAGCACGACCTGGAGTTCCTTGGCGCGATCCCGCTTGACATCACGGTCCGCCAGGGTGGCGACGTCGGGGTTCCGGCTGTCGCGCAACGAGATCCGGGACCCGCGGCGATCGCGCTCCAGGCGTTGGCCCGGACGGTCGCCGCCCGGATGAGCGTCCGGGCCGCGACGGGGTCCGGACAGCCGCTCCTGACGATCTCCTAGGCGCGTCGGTCCGGGAGCGTCAGCGCCGGCGGCCGGCCGGCCGCGACCTCGACGATGGCGCGCGGCACGGCCGGCGCGACCCGACCCTCCGTCGGGGCGCAGATCGCGCGAATGGCTTCCAGCCGTTCGTATGGGTAGTGGACGAGGATTCCGAGGGGTACGCCGGCACGGACAACGTGGTCGACCGCCTCTTCGGCCGTCAGATGGCCCCGCTTGACGTCGTCGTATCGATTCGTGTCCAGCGTCGCCTCGAGGATCAGCAGGTCCGCGCCGGTCGCCAACTCCACGATGTCATCGGTCGGGCCCATGTCACCCGCGTACACGACCCGCTCCCCGTTCGGTCCGCTGATATCCATCGACCAGGCTGGAACGTAGTGGCCGACCGGGTGCGGTCGGACGGTAATGTCGCCGATCTGGAATGGGTCGCCCGTCGCGTACTCGCGAATGTCGAAGGCATCCTCGAAGAACCCGGGTCGCTCGCTGATCACGATCGCGAGGTGGTCCAGCTTGGCCTTGCCGCCCGGCGGCAAATAGACCGCTAGCGGCTTCGGAGACGGCTCGCCCCACGGGAAGCGGTACCGCAGAGGGGCGATATCGATCCAGTGGTCGGCGTGCATATGGCCCACCACCAGCCCATCCAGTGCGCCAGCGCCGATGGACGCCTCGACGCGGGAGGCAATGCCGCTGCCGATGTCGAAGAGGACCGAGGTGCTCGTCGTCTGGATCGGGAATTTCACCCGGATCGGGGGTTTTCTGGCGTCTTCAAAATCATACCGGAACCCATCGATCTCGATGACCCCCTTCTCCCGGTTCTTCATGCTGACAATCGTTCCCTTTG
>JBDTQY010000057.1:0-7739 GCA_039931955.1 Chloroflexota bacterium | reverse complement strand
CCAACAGGAGCTCGATGATCCGGGGTTTGGTCAAGGCGACGTAGGCCCTGAAGGTCGCCTTCAGCGTCGAGGTGGGAGCTCCGTTTTCGGCTGGCCGCGAAGCTGCCGCGCCCGCGCCTGATCCGCCCGGACCTGATCCGCCCGCGCCTGATCCGCCCGCGCCTGCGGCCAGCCCGTAGCCACTCACGGGCGGCGCCGCCATGCGGGCACCGTAATAGGCGGACGCGGCCAGGGCCACCGAACTGCCCCAGATGATGGCCCCGAGGGCAACGTGGAGCGTCTGCGACCAAGCGGACAGCAGCGTCAGGACCTGGAGGCCACCTACCACCACCTGGATCAAGTACAGCGCGAGGATGCCGTCCGCGATCCGTATCCGCCGCTGATTGGTCGGCCTGGCGCGACGAGCACCGACCGCAACCGCCACCAGGATCGCCAGCACGATCGCCGCCACGTACCGGTGGAGGGCGTGCGTCACGTACAGCGAAGCAACATCGGCAGGCGTATTCGAGTCGAACGGGAAGATCCCGCCCGACATGAGTGGCCAGTCAGTGAACACCAGCCCGGCGTTGACTGCGGTGACATTGGACCCGAACAGCAGCAGGGCGAAGGTGGCGGCCGCGCCGAACACGGCAAGCAGCGTGAATCGCTGGCTGCCGCCCCGCGCGGGCAGGCGCGCCGGATATCCCGACCGGACCATGAGATAGACCAGGATCCCGACGAGCGCCATGGCAGCGGCGAGATGGGCCGTGACGCTCTCGCCGGAGTTGCCGAGCCGGACGGTCTCACGACCGAGGTAGGCCTGGAACCCGACCAACGCCACGGCGAACACGGAGGGCCACAGGATGGACTGTCGATCACGGTGGTCGATCACGGCCAACGCGGCCATGCCGATGATCAGGAAGCCAATCACTGCCGCCACGGTCCGATGGATCCACTCCAGCCAGACGTGGTAGTCGGCGTCCAGGCCGGGTAGGAACTGGCCAGGGAAGCATCCTGGCCACGTCGGACACGCGACCCCGGATTCGGTTGCCCGGACCACGACGCCGATCGTGACGAGCAGCAACGTGGTCACGACGGTGACAGCGGCGAGCCGCTGGAATCTGGTCACGGGACTCCGATGTGGGTAATGTGGGCTGGGCCATTCTACGCGGCGCACCGGACCGGGTCGATCCATCGAGGAAGGATCCCGTGGCCCCTTTCGGCGCAGATCTGGCGGCCGATCTACGCTTCCGTCATGCAATCATTGGCCAGACGCGCCACGCTCGCCCTGACGATCACCCTCCTGGCTTCCGCCTGCGGTGGCGGGGCAACCAGCGCTCCAACGGCCAGCGCTGCCGAAGGATGCTCGGCCGCTCCGCAGCCACCGGCCAAGCAGGACGGCTGGACGACCGCCGCCAAGGCACCGACCGTGTTTCCCGCCATCGTCAACAGCGCGTTGTCGCTGACCTGCGGCCAGAATCGCCTGCTCTTCACGTTCGTCGACGCCACCAACCGGCCGGTGGCCAAGCCGGATCGAACGGTCAGCTTCGCCCTGTTCAACCTGGGTCGCGACGGCACGACGGCCACCGAGACCGAGGACGCCACGTTCGTCTGGGGTATCGAGAACGAGCGCGGCTTCTACTTTGCCAATGTGCAGTTTCCGGAGGCCGGGACCTGGGGCGTCGAGTTCACCACCGCAGTCGGTGCGGAAGAACCCGAGAAGATCCGGATGACCTTCGACGTGGCCACGAGTTCGCCGGTCAAGCGGATTGGCGACAAGGCCCCGGCTTCGAACACCCTGGCGGCGTCGGCGGTCGATGGCGACCTGGCCCGGATCTCAACGGACACCGACCCGGACCCCGCCTTTTACAAGACCTCGGTCAAGGATGCCGTGGCGGCCCACCAGCCGTTCGTGCTGATTTTCGCGACCCCGAAGTTCTGTCAATCGGCGCAATGCGGCCCAACCCTCAATCGGATCAAGCCGCTCGCGGCCGACTACCCGACGGTCACCTTCATTGCCGTCGAGCCGTACGAGCTGACGTTCCAGGACGGATCCCTGACGCCGGTGCTCGATGCCAACGGCGATCTGCAGGCCGTTCCGGCCGTCTCCGAGTGGGGATTACTGACCGAGCCGTGGGTCTTCGTCGTCAATCGCGAGGGGATCGTGACGGCCTCGTTCGAGGGCATCCTTTCGGTCGACGAAATCCGTGCCGCTGCCGACGGGGTGAAGTAGCCGACGCCTCACTCAGGATGGGGCCACGGCCGGGGCGTCCTGGAGGCGCACGGCGCGGGCGACGCCCCCCTCGAGCCGATATGTCACCACGATCGGGGCGGTCGTCGCGATGTGCTCCGCCAGGTGGCCGGGTGGAAACTCCACCCTGTTCTGCAGGGCATCCAGCGTGAAGACCATCGTCTCGCCACCTGGCGTTCGCAGGGTGAAGCTTCGGACATCGGTCAGGGAACGAGCATCCACTGCGACGACCACGCCGGTGGCACTGGATGTCATCGGGGCGGATGAGACCACGATCGCGATGGTCGCCACGGCGATGATGGCGATGAGTAACGGGAGCCGTCGGCGCATTCCCGCTCAGCCGGATGAGGCGCCGGTGCTGCCCGGAGCGTACAGCGGCGTTCCCTCGGCACAGCGCGGGCAGGATGCCGGACCGGGCTCGTAGGTCTTCAGGTCCATCGCCCACAGGGCGCGCAGCGGATAGACCCGGCCCGTGGCCGGTGAGGTCAGGGTGGCCATCCCCCCGCTTCTATCAACGAGAACCACGCACTCGACGATCTCACCACCCATGGCCTCGATAGCGGGCAGCATGGCCAGTAACGAACCGCCCGTCGTCAGGATGTCGTCCACCAGCAGGACGCGTTCACCCCTCGCAATCTGAAAACCACGACGGAACTCGCGTCGGCTTGATCCGTCGGCGTCCTTCACCTCCTCGGCGAAGATTGCCCGCACCCCGAGTTGGCGGCCCGTTTCGAAGGCGAGGATCACCCCGCCCGTGGTGGGACCGGTCACCAGATCCACGAACGGCTCACCGTCCTCGGCGTGACCGTGGCCTGACAAAAAGCCGCACAACTCGCTGGTTGCGGCGGGGTCGGAGAGGACCGTGAACTTCTCCAGATAGGCATCGGAATGACGTCCGCTCTTCAGCAGGAAATGGCCGTCCCGCAGCGCGCCGGAGGAGCGGAAGAGGGACTCGGTCCGTCGGGCGATCTCGGCCCGCGCCACCGCTGCCGTCACCGACTTCCTGGATGTCATGGCACGAGTGTACGAGGCCGGCCGGAGGTGAGCTCCGGCCGGTCCTCTATGCCGGGATTAGCGGTCCTCGGAACCTTCGGACGACGTGGCGTCTGCGTCGTCGGAAGGGCGGGGCGTCGCGACGAACTCGGACGGGCTGGGCGCGGCCGCCGCAGGGATGGATCCGCCCTCTACCGTTGCCGTGCGCCCGAAGACGTTCCGACGACGAAGGACCCAGGCCACCAGCCCTGCGATGACGGCCAGCACGAGCACGATCGGGAGCCACACGATGGCGAACCAGATGCCGGCCGTTGCCAGGCCCTGGAGTACCTCGACGAGGCTGGCCGTCGCTCGGTCAACCTGGTCCTTCGGATCGAACTTCTGCTGCGACACGAGCAACGCCGGGTCAGGCTTGAGGGTGAATCGAACGGTCAATGTGGACAGCGATGCCTGCTCCTGGAGGTGCTGCTTTTCTGCCGTCGCCCGCTCGATTTCGCCACGAACGGTGGTCAGTTCGGTCTGGACCGCAAGGACGTCGGCGATCTTGGTGGCCTGGCTCATGATCGACTGCAGGGCTCGCTCGGAGACCTTCAGGTTATCGATCCTGGCGGTCAGGTCAACGACCTGCCCCGTGACGTCCTGGGTCTGCGTCTGGGCGCTGAGCACCTTGATGGCAAGCCCTCGAAGCATCGCCACGGCCTCGTCCCACTTTGCCGACGGGATGCGGTAGGTGATGGAGGCGGTGAGGTTCTCCTCATCGCCGTATTGCTGGGAACCACTGACGTACCCGCCGAGGGCGACGATCGCGTTCGTGGCGGCGGCCGTGGAGTCTTCGATCGCTTTGACCTGCAGCTCGAGGTCCCCGGTCTTGATGATCAGGAGGTCCGGGCGCGCGGCGTCGAAGATCAGGTTCGGGTCACCGCCACCGGACGCATCGGTCCCCGGAGCCTCTCCTCCCAATGGCTGGCCGGGCAGTCCTGGCGCTGGTTTCCCGTTGTCTCTGTTTGCTTCGGGTGCGGAGGCGGCCCCGGCGCATCCGATCACGAGTACGAGCATGACGAGGAGGCTCAGGACCAACGCGGCTCGACCGCGGAGCGTTGTGGTTGAACGGGTCATGGTGTGTCGCTCCTGGCGATGTTGGCGTTCGACGAAGGTGTGTCCACCTTGCCCGAGGACGCTGCCCGGGCCCGCTGGGTTCCGTTGGCTCGGGTTCTGGTCCTGTGTGATCGTATCTCGGACCTCGTCTCTCGGGCGGCGCAGCCGGCATGCGTCGCGTCCTAAGGGCGGTACTCGACACCCTTCGCGGACGAAGCACCCGTGCGTGGCGGGAGCGCGGTTCCGACGAGCGCCGCATGTGAGGCTAACCCCCGCACCCGACAGGCTGCTTCCAGCTCGCCCACGAGGCGAACCGGCAGCGTTGGGTCGGCGAAGATCGCCGTCCCGACCTGGACGGCCACCGCACCGACGGCCAGGAAGTCGAGGACATCGTCCAGGCTGGTGACACCGCCGATGGCGACGACAGGGATCCGGACCACCTGGGCGACTTCGTAGACGACGCGAAGCGCCACGGGCTTGATGGCGGGTCCGGAGAGGCCTCCGTAGATGTTTCCGAGCAGCGGCCGGGAACGATCGACCGAGACCGCGATCCCGGACATGGTGTTGATCGCGGTGAGAGCGTCAGCGCCCGCATCCTCGATTGCGCGGGCGATCGGGCGAATGTCCGCGACATTCGGCGACAGCTTCACCAGGAGCGGGAGATCTGTCACCCGACGAACGGCGGACGTGACGCCCGCGGCTGCGTCGGCATCGATGGCGAATTGGAGACCGCCCTTGCCGACATTCGGGCAGGAGATGTTGAGCTCGATGCCGGCGATCCCGGGGATCCCTTCCAGGCGTCGAACGACCTCGACATAGTCGGCCACCGACTCGCCGGCAACGTTGACGATGACCGGGACACGCCACCCGGCCCACGTCCCTGCGTACTTCTCGATGACGACATCGACGCCTGGGTTCTGGAGCCCGATCGAGTTCAGCATGCCGCCAGGCGTCTCGGTCACGCGTGGTGTCGGATTGCCGATCCGGGCCCGCAGCGTGGTGCCCTTGCAGCAGATCCCGCCGAGCTCGTTCACGTTGACGACGTCGCTGTACTCGGTGCCGTAGCCGAAGGTGCCGGAGGCGACGAGGATCGGGTTCGGCAGAATCAGGCTGCGACCGAGATCGACCGACAGGTCGATGGTCCCCTCGAACGGCGCTGGACGGGTCGGTCGACTCGGCCGGCTGGCTGCTCGGTCCGCCGCTCTGTCGGCAGCTCGCGAAGATGGCGCCGGCGGGGCCTTCGAGGAGGGCCCAGACGCTGCCGACCGAGCTCCAGCGTCGCGATTGCGGCTCGACGGACCCACACGCGCCCGCTGGCTGCCGGTGGCTGGCGTGGTGACCGCGCGTCGTCGAGCCTTCATCGGCCCCAGGCCCCCTCCCACTCGATCTCATCGGAGGCGAAGACGGGGCCCTCGCGACAGACACGCTGCGGGGTCCCGTTCGTGGCCATCACGACGCAGCCGAGACACGCTCCCACGGCACAACCCATTCGTTGCTCCATCGAGACCTGGAGAAATGCCTTTCGACGGGCGGCCGGCGAGCCTTTGGGGACCGCCCGGCCGGCACCTCGCTTCCGCCCCAACTTGGCGACGCCGAGACGTTCACGTCGGGTTGCCGCGAGCCGCGACAGCGTCCGGAGCATCGGCTCAGGGCCACAGGCGAAGGCCTGATCAGCCCACGCCTCGTATCGCGGGATGAGTTCGGTGACAAAGCCGTGGTGCCCCATCGAGCCGTCGTCGGTGGCCACGACATACTCGACCTCGTCCGGGAGAAGGGCAGACGGATAGACCTCCTGTGCGCTCGCCGCCCCGAAGAGCAGGGTGACCTGACGTCCGGCGCGAATCGCCTCGTCCGCCAGGGCACGAACTCCAGCCATGCCCAGGCCACCGGCAATCAACAGCAGATGCTGACTCCTCGGATCGACCTCGAACGGGCGGCCCAGGGGGCCGAGCATGTCGACGGTGTCGCCGGGTCGGAGGTGGGTGAACCATTCGGTGCCGCGGCCGACCGCCCGGAAATGGATGCTGATCTCGCCCGCTGAAACGTCGGTCGTGTTGAGAGAGAACGGCCGACGCAGGACAAGGCCCGAGAGGTCGCCGGTCCGCACGTGGACGAACTGACCGGCTCGCGAACCCGTCGCCAGCGCCGGCGCGTGATATGTCTGGAGCCATTGGCTGGGCAGAATCTCGCGGCTGCTGAGCAACTCCGCACCGACGAGGCGCACCTCAGCGAGTCCGATGGGCGCCCGAAGGGGCAAGTGGTCGAGGGTCGGCGGCGATCACGCCTCGGGAGCGTCGTCCAGATCGCCGTCGGCGTCGTCCAGGTCGCCGTCGGAATCGTCCAGCTCGCCCTCGGAATCGGCGTCCGCATCGTCAGCCACGCCCGGGAACGCCTCGGCGATCGCGTCAGCCAGGTCGCCAAAGACATCGGTCGGGTCATAGAACCGGACGATGGACTCCGGGCCCTCAAGCTCGGTCCAACCACTGTCGCCCTCGCGGACGACGCGGCCCGTGAAGCCCGGGAGGCCGAGTTCGAGATGCTCGTCCACGGCGTCCACGATCACGACACTCCCGACCTTGCCCATCAGGGCCGAGGCGGCGTTTTCGAACTGCTCGATCAACCCGGACTCGGCCCGCTGGCTCCGCTCCTGGAAATCAAGGGCCAGTTCGTAGAGCGCCGCAGGTGCGCTCGTCTCGCGGTCTGTGGCCGCGAGCTCCGGCTGGCCGGCCGCCCATCGATCAGCGGCGGCCGCGTAGGGATCGGCCCCATCGATCTGCATGGTCGGTCCGCTGTCGGATGCCGGGTCGCCAGTTTCGTCCTCCCAGACACCATCGCGAGCGGCATCAGCAAACGCCGCATAGATGTCCGCCGGGTTGTAGAGCTCAACGAGTTCTCCACCCGTCTCGATGACTTCGGTTTCGGCCTGCCACTCGCCACTCGCCTCGTCATAGATCCTGGTCCGGCTCCTGAAGGTGCCGTCCGGCGCGATTGCGAGGTAGTCCGGGTCGTCATCGATCAGGGTCATCCCACCCATGGCGGTCAGGCGGGAGGCCTGATCCTTGAGGAAGCGCTCCATTTGCTCGCCGGCACGAACGAGGAAGTCCGACCGCTCGAGGGCGGCATCCCGCGAGATCTCCGCGAGCAGCTCATTGCGCTTCTGATCCATCTGCGTCCTCCTACCCGTGGAACTCGAGATCCGGGCCCATACGCTCCCGGAGGAACATCGAGTGGTGGCGTTCGAAGATCCACTCCCCGGCGCGATGGCCGAGGGCCCGGACACTCTCGTCCGCCTCGAGGCGGTCCAGCGTCGCGTAGTCGGGCAGGTCGAGCATGATCACGTTATCGAAGTCCCAGCCGTGGGCGACATTGAACCAGCCCACGAACTTGATGCCGTACTTCTCCTCGTACTCCTTCAGCTGGC
>JBDTQY010000056.1:0-5007 GCA_039931955.1 Chloroflexota bacterium | reverse complement strand
GCCTTGGCCGCAGCGCTCGGCGCCGAGCGCTGCCAGATCTTCACCGACGTTCGCGGCATCTACACGGCCGATCCGCGCATGATTCCGACGGCAAGGCAGCTCTCGGTCATCAGCTACGAGGAGATGCTCGAGCTCGCCCACCAGGGGGCACAGGTCATGCAGGTCCGGGCCGTTGAGCTTGGCTGGGTCAATGACGTCGTCATCGAAGTCCTCAGCTCGTTCGAGGATGCCCCTGGAACACTCATCAAGGAGGACCCGCTCGTGGAGCAGCGCAACAAGGTCCGGGGTCTGGCCCACGACCGTAACGTGGCCAAGGTCACGGTGGTGGCCGTTCCCGATCGACCGGGGGTCGCGAGGACCCTCTTCGAGCCTCTGGCCGAGGCCGGGATCAACGTGGACATGATCGTCCAGAATGTGGGCCATGGGGCGACCACGGACATGTCGTTCACGGTCCCGCGAGCCGATCTCGCCCAGGTCCGGAAGGTCCTCGAGCCGATCATTCGCGAACTCGACGCCCGCGAGCTGACGTCCGATGCGTCGGTGGCCAAGGTCTCCATCGTGGGTGCGGGTCTGCACAACGCCCCGGGCTACGCTGCACGCATGTTCGGGACGCTTGCCGATGCCGGGGTGAACATCGAGATGATCTCGACCTCCGAGGTCCGAATCACCTGCATGATCGCCGAGTCCGACCTGCCGCGTGCCCTCGATGCACTGCACGGAGCATTCGAGCTGGCAAAGCCGGACCCGGTTGACGCCGCCGCCGCTGGCCTTGCCGGATGACGCTGGTCCCGCCGCGTCCGTCGCGCGAGCCTCGGTCCCCATCGTGACGACCGTGTCACCCGTGGAAGCCTTCTCGCGCATTGAGCGATTCGGATCGATTGGGTCCACCAACGACGTGGTTCGTGGCTGGCTGGCCGATGGGACGCCCGAGATCTGTGTCGCCACGGCCGATGAGCAGACGGCCGGTCGCGGACGGAGTGGCCGGACGTGGGTCGCCCCGCCCGGCTCCTCGTTGCTCGCGTCACTCGGTTTTCGGCCCTCCTGGCTGCGGGCCACGGACACGTGGCGGCTCGCTGCGCTGATGGCCATGGCGATGGCTGACGCCGCCGAGGATCAGGGCGGGATGGCCGAGGGCACCATTCGGCTCAAATGGCCCAACGACCTCGTTGTGATCGCCGGCGGGTCCGGTGCTGCGATCATCGGCGACCTCTCGGCCGATGCCGCGCGTGACCTTCAGTCCGGTCCGATCGTGCTCCGCAAGCTGGCCGGGGTTCTCGGGGAGACCGATGGGCTGGGGACCGCTGATCCGAGGGCCGTCATCGGGATCGGTTTGAACACGGACTGGTCGGGCGCCACGGTCCCGGCCGAACTGGCTGGCTCCATGACAACGCTCCACGAGGCCTCGGGCGGCCGCCCGATCGACCGCGCCGCTCTCCTGGACGCGTTCCTGACGCGGCTGGAAACACGGATCGGGGCGCTTCGCGGGGGTCGATTCGATGTCGCCGGCTGGGCCGATCGCCAGGTGACCACCGGGCACCTCGTGACGATCTCGACCCTGGGCAGCGCGACGAGGACCTACCGAGCCCTTGGCGTGGACGGAGCGTCCGGTGGGCTGATGGTCGAAGTCATCGGCTCGGCCGACGGAGCCTCGGAGCACCTCATCCATGCCGGCGAGGTCCAGCACCTCCGCCTGGCGCCGACGGGCGAGGTGTAACGGAATGGCTCGTCCGGTGTTCAGGCAAGTGGGAGCGGCGGAAGTTGCCGCGCCCCGGATCGTTCACCTGGATCTGGACCGACCCCTCGTGGAGGCGGCCCGCCAGGATCCAATGCGGTTCGAAGCCCTCTATCGGCGGTACGTTGCACGCGTGTACAGCTTCAGCTACTACGAACTCGGCGACCACCATGCGGCGGAGGATGCGACCGCTCGGACCTTCCTGTCCGCGCTGGCAAATCTGGACGGCTTTGACGAGCGTGCCCGACCCGAGGATGGCGACGGCGCCTCGACCTTCAAGGTCTGGCTCTTCCAGATCGCCCGCAATTCGATCGCCAACGAGCGGCGCTCCGCCCGTCGGCACCCCTCCGTCGCCCTGGAGGCTCCGGGTCTGCCCGTCCTGGGCGATCCGCTCGACGTCGAAGGCGATCTGGCCCGGCAGGACGAGGCCGCATCCGCCTGGCGGGCCGTCGGGCGACTCGCCGGAGATCGGCGCCGCGCCGTCATCCTGCGCTTCGTGAACGAACTCTCGACCGCCGAGATCGCGGGGATCATGGGTCGGTCGGAGGGCGCGGTCCGGGTGCTCCTGCACCGGGGACTGCGGGCTGTTGCCCGCGACCTTGGCGCCGATCGTCCGGCCGAATCGGGGCCCGATGGGACGGCCCCCACGGATCACAGGAAGCCCCCGGGCCGTCGGAGGCTCGGACGTTGACGGGCCTCCGACTCGATGTCGCAGAGGTTGAGGCTCTCGTCACTGACCGCTACCTGGATTCGCTCCTGGCGGGCACCGATGAGCCGGCTGCGGATCGCGAGCCGTCGCTCGTCGGGAGGGGCGCCCTTGGAAGGATCACCCTCCTGTTCAGCTCGGCCGCCGATGGGTATCGGCCGGATCGTGGCGTTCGCCTCGCTGCGGAGCGCCTGACGCGAGATCTGCCCAGGTTTCATCCGTCCTTCCGGTTCGAAGAACGCCTTGCCGCGCGCCTGGCCGAGGCGGCGTCCACGATGCGGTTGTCCGTGGCGGCCGGCGGTGAACGAGATGTCCATCCCCATCCATTCCCTCGACCCGAGCTCGACGACCCATCGGAGGTCGAGACTGCCGGGTTCGGGTTGATCGGCACGGGTTCGATCGGGCGACCCCTCCTGGTCGGTGGCGCGGTCGCCGCCTCCGCCCTCAGCCTGGCCGGCGCCGCCTGGGTGGCCTGGCGCCGCTCACGGGCGCACGCGTCCCCGATGGTCCGGGCTGCCAGGGCCGCGCACGCCGTGCGCGCCAGACCCGCGCATGTGATGCGCGGTCGGCCGGCGTAACGCGATGCCCATCAAGCTGCCCTCGTTCCGGCCTCGAAAGGACGCCCACCCCGCGGACCTCTGGACCAAGTGCCCGTCCTGCTCAGAGATGCTGTTCAACAAGCAACTCGAGAAGTCGGACCGCGTCTGCTCGACCTGTGGCCATCACTTCCGGCTGTCGGCCGAAGCCCGCATTGCGCTGCTCGTCGACGACCGCAGCTTCATCGAGCACGATGCCGGGCTGCAGAGCGTGGATGCGCTCGGATTCGTTGATCAGAAGGCCTATCCGGATCGCCTCGCGGCGGCCCAGTTGGCCACCGGCATGCGGGACGCCGCGGTGCGCGGCATCGCCACGATCGATGGCCACCAGGTCTCCCTGTGCGTGATGGATTTTGCCTTCATGGGCGGGTCCATGGGTGCGGTCGTTGGGGAAAAGGTCACCCGAGCTGCGGAGCACGCGCTCCGGGATCGGCTCCCCTTGATCATCGTGTCCGCGTCCGGTGGTGCCCGGATGCAGGAGGGCACCCTGGCCCTGATGCAGCTGGCCAAGACCTGCGGCGCGCTCGAGCGCCTGCGGGCGGCGGACGTCCCATACATCTCGATCATGAGCGACCCGACCACTGGCGGTGTCTTCGCCTCATACGCGGTCCTGGGCGACATCAACATGGCCGAGCCGAACGCCCTGATCGGGTTCGCCGGGGCGCGGGTTTCGGCAGGGACAATTGCCCAGGAACTGCCGGTCGGCTTCCAGCGATCCGAGTTCCTCTTCGACCACGGCTTCGTGGATCGCGTCGTTCCTCGCTCCGAGCTCAAGGCGGAGGTTGCCCAGCTCCTCCACTACCTCGTGCCGGCAATCCACGACGAGCCGAGTCACACGACTCGGCCGTCCTTCGACCCGATTGGTTTCCTGGCCTCCCTGGCCGAGAAGGTCGTGCCAGATTTCGGGTCCGGGGACGCGGGCGTCGTGTCCTCCGCCTCGGACGGGTATGGGCCTGCATCCGATGCCGCTGGGCCCGCCGCCGGCTCGGAAGCCGACGGCCCGAGCCGGGAGTCCGACCGTGGTTGACCGACTGCTCGGGCGACGTCCCGGCGTGGATCAGGCGGACGACGCCAAGGGGGCCATGTGGAAACGGGTCCAGCTCGCCCGCAACCTGAGTCGGCCGCGAACCCTGGATCTCCTCGGCAGGATGGCCGACGAGGTCGTCGAGATCCACGGCGACCGTGCCTTCGGCGACGATGCCGCCATCGCCTGCGGCTTCGCCCGGATCGATGGCCATCGCGTGGTTTTCATCGGCCAGCAAAAGGGCGCCGATACCGAGGAGAACGTCCGGCGGAACTTCGGGATGCCGCATCCGGAGGGCTATCGCAAGGCGATGCGGGCCATGGACCTGGCCGAGCGGTTCCATCTCCCGATCGTGACCTTCGTGGACGTTCCCGGCGCCCATCCCGGACCGGAGTCCGAGGAGCGAGGAATCGCCGAGGCGATCGCTCGATCCATTGGTCTCATGACCCGGCTGCGGACGCCGATCATCGCCATCATCACCGGAGAGGGTGGCTCGGGGGGCGCCATTGCCATTGCCGTCGGGGACGTGGTCATCGCGCTCGAGAACGCCGTCTACGCCGTGATCAGCCCCGAGGGCTGCGCCGCGATCCTGTGGCGGACCTCGGACGAGGCAGCCACCGCGGCGCTGGCCATGAAGATGTCCGCCCAGGATCAACTCGACCTCGGCGTCGTCGACCAGGTGGTGCCCGAGCCCCGCGAAGGCGCCCACACGGACCACCCCGAGACCGCGCGTCGCCTTCGAGCCGTCATCGTGGCGGAGCTGGACCGATTGGCGCAACTGGATCCTGACGAGCTCCTCGAGGCTCGCTATCGGCGCTACCGCGCTGAGTCGAAAAAATTCGTGCAGTGGATTCTGCGCACGGCTTGGCGCGAAGTGCCTGCCGCCCCGCGCTGGACGGCCCACTTTCACATCAATTTGCTGGCCGACGCCCGGCAGGTCGCCACTTCG
>JBDTQY010000055.1:0-25814 GCA_039931955.1 Chloroflexota bacterium | reverse complement strand
ATCACCGCTTCCCGGAAGCCAACGGCCACCAGGATCACGACGACGAGGCCCTCGAGGACGATGACGCCCATCGCGCCGGCAGGCGAGAGCCCACGCGCGGTCAGCGAAAAGGCGACGATGGCGTTGATGCCAAGGCCCGCGGCCAGGGCGAACGGATAGTTGCCGATCACGCCCATGGCGATCGTCATGACGCCGGCGACCAGGGCAGTAGCCGCTGAGAGAGCGATCCGACCGGGGTCGTCGGCCGCGAGGCCGAACCCATCGCCAAGGATGCCCGCGTTCAGGAAAACGATATAGACCATGACCATGAAAGTGGTCAGACCGGCTCGAGTCTCCGTCGCGAGGCTGGTGCCGCGCTCCGAGAACTTGAAATACCGCGCAATTGCGTCCACGCGCCGAGTTCCCTCCCTTCCCTTCCGGCGGACCAGCCAGGAGGCTCGGTCGACGCCCCTCGGCCTCTCGGCCCAGGCCGCACCTCTCAGGGGCGTCAGGCGGGCAGCGTGGCCTTCCCTCAAGGCCACCTCGATCTCCGCCGCGGACCGGCGGGAGCGGTACCTGCCGGACATGGGACGCCCGCGTCGGGAGCAGTGGAGCGATGGTAGCGCGCCGCCATGCCGCCGAGGACGCGAATCTGCAGGTGTGGGTGCGGTGCTCGAGCCGCGACGTAGCGGCGGTCAGTCCTCCGCGGACTCCAGCCCGAGGAGTTCCATCTGAACGAATCCGGATGTATCGAAGGCGAGCTGTCGCGGGGCAAATGGCGAGCGCTCGGCTCCATCACCGGTCGGGGCGAACTCAACGATCACGCGCTCGTCGCCCTGGACGAGCGTGTAGACCAGGAGTTGGTCGGGGCGCGTCTGAAACTCGAGGTGCTCGAACGAATCCACGTTGAGCGTGACAGCGATCGGCGTGAAGAAGGTGGAGACCTCGGGCTGATCCACCACGATCCGCTCGACCCAGCCCGTCCCATGCGCGACGAGGTCACGACCGCGCAGGTAGCGGTAGGAGACGGTCTGCTTCAGGAGCGGGCGGAGGAGGTTGAGCATGTCCTCGCGCGTCGAGACCACGCCGTCGTTGACGAAGAACTTCGCCGGTGGCTCCAGGTTCACGGAAGGGCACCTCCGGGCGGGCACGGGACAGACGGAACGGGTCCGATGGTACCGCACCACCAACCGCCGGACCAGCCAGAAACCCGCCGCCGAGCGGATGTCCACCGCGGCCGGCGGGCAGCGGTGTGGCGAGGCGCGCGTATCATCCGGGCCATGCTCCTTGTCCTCGATATCGGCAACACGAACATCACCCTCGGCTGGTTCCGTGACGGAAGGCTCCTCGGCAGCCGCCGTGCGGTGACCGCTCCGGGGGCGACCGCGGACGAGCTGGAGGGCCTGGTCGGCGAACGCCTGGGCCTGGACGGGCTATCCGTCGGAGACGTCACCGCGATCGCGCTGGTGTCGGTCGTCCCCTCGCTCACCAGCGCCATCGAGCAGATTGCGAGTCGCCGTGGGCTGCCCGTCCTCGTTGCCGACGTGGGCACGATCCCGATCGCTATTCATGTCGATCGCCCGGACGAAGTCGGTCCGGATCGGCTCGTCAACGCATTGGCAGTGGCCCGGATCTACGGTGCGCCGTCGGTGGTGGCCGATTTCGGAACGGCCACGACCGTCGATGCGGTCGATGCCGAGGGCGGTTTTCTCGGGGGGGCCATCGCCCCCGGTCTGGATCTTGGACTGGAGGCGCTGGCGGCCCGTACGGCGAGGCTGCCTCGGGTGGCCCTGCACGTCCCGGACCACGTGATCGGGCGCGACACGATCTCAGCGATCCAGGCCGGGACGGTGATCGGGTACCAGGCGTTGGCCTCCGGCCTGATCGATCGCGTCCGGCATGAGCTGGCGGCCGTCGCCGGCGTTGACCCGAGTTCCGTGCGCGTCGTCATGACCGGTGGGCTCAGCGCCGCGCGCTGGGCGGATGGCGTGATCGGCTACGACGTCATCGACCCCGCCCTGACGCTCAAGGGCCTGGCCGTCCTCCATGCCGAGGTGGGCGGCGGTGTCCCGTTCGTGCAGGGCGAGGACGATCCTGCGCGGCGCCACCAGTTCGCCGGCGGGCCAGGCTGAACCAGATGCCGGAATCGGGATCCGGTCCACGACTGACGGGGCGATTGATCGCGCTCGGCGTCACGGGCTCCATCGCCGCCTACAAGGCGGTTGCGCTCCTCCGTCTCCTGACGGCCGAGGGCGCCGATGTCGTGGTGCTGCTGTCGCCTAGCGCGACGCGATTCGTGGGGCCGCTCAGTTTTGCCGCCCTGTCGAGGCACCCGGTCGAGACCGACCTCCTGGAACTGCGCCCCGATGGCAGGATCGGGCACATCGTGATCGCCGACAGCGCCGACGCCATCGTGGTGGCGCCAGCCACGGCACATTGGCTGGGCGCCATGGCCAACGGACTCGCAGGTGACGTCGTCACCGCCGCGTGCCTGGCCAGCTCGGCTCCGGTCGTGGTCGCCCCGGCCATGGACGGAGACATGTGGACGCATCCGGCGACGAGGGCCAACGTCCGCCGCCTGCGGGATGACTTTGGCTACGCCGTCGTTGACCCGGAAACCGGGGCACTGGCATCCGGTATATCAGGCGTGGGCCGCCTCGCCGATCTCGGGAAGATCGTCGACGCCATCGTGCACGCCGTCACCGACCATCCGATCCGGCAGCCGGATCCCGGTGCACGCCCACCCCTGGCTCTCGATAGGCCCCATGACGCCGATCTCACCGGGCGACACATTGTCGTGACCACCGGCGGAACTCGAGAGCCCATCGACCCGGTCCGTTTCATCGGTAATCGTTCCAGCGGCAAGATGGGTGTTGCCGTGGCCGAGGCGGCGCTGGATCGAGGTGCGTCGGTCACGCTCATCGCCGCCGATGTCAGCGTCCCGTTGCCGGAGGACCGGGCCCGGGTCATCCGCGTCGAGACCACGGGCGACCTGCGGGGAGCTCTGCTCGGGGCGCTCTTCGGCGGTCCGGCCGCCCCGACCACTGCGCGCTTCGACGCGCTGGTGATGGCTGCGGCCGTCGCGGACTTCACGCCAGCATCGCGATCAGCGACAAAGCTCGCACGGGGCGACGGCCTCACCCTGCACCTGGAGCCGACGCCGGACCTCCTCGCCGAGGTCGCGCGGATCGCGCGCGGGCTCGACAGTGCCGGCGAGCCGAGCCGCCAGCCCGCGGCGCCTCGCCCGTTTCTGGTCGGCTTTGCGGCGGAAGCCGGTGCCCTGGACCGGGCTCCGGACAAGCTGCGTCGCAAGGGGGTCGATCTGCTCGTGGCCAATGACGTTACTGAAGCGGGCTCGGGATTTGGGACCGATACCAATCGCGTGGTGATGCTCGATGCGGCCGGCACGAAGACCGATCTCCCAAACCTGCCGAAACGCGTCGTTGCCGATCGGATCCTGGATCGCATTGCGCGGGCATTGGACGATCGCGATACGGCGGGGCAGACTGCAGCCATGCAGGAGCAGGCACGATGAGCGCAACGAGTAATCCAGTTCGCCGGCTGACAGTCACGGACATCCTCCGGATGCATGCCGATGGCGAACGGCTACCGATGCTGACGGCCTACGACTACCCGACGGCCCGAATCCTGGACGAGGCCGGCATCCCCATGCTCCTCGTGGGGGACTCGCTCGGCCAGGTGCTACTCGGCTACGACTCGACGGTCCGCGTGACGATGGCCGAGATGCTGCATCACACGGCAGCCGTTGTCCGCGGCACGAGTCGGGCGCTCATCATCGGCGACATGCCGTTCCTGTCGTATGCATCCGTGGACGAGGCACTTGAGAACGCCGGCCGCTTCCTCCGCGAGAGTGGTGCAACCGCCGTCAAGGTCGAGGGCGGCGTGCGCAGCACCCGGGTCGTGGAGGCCCTTGTCAGGGCCGGCATCCCGGTCATGGGGCATATCGGCTGGACGCCGCAATCCCAGCACGGCCTCGGTGGCAAGGTGCGCGTCCAGGGCAAGAGCCGGGAGACCGCTCGCGCGCTCCTCGCGGACGCCGCAGCCATCCAGGAGGCGGGCGCCTTTTCCATCGTCCTGGAGCTGGTCCCGGAGCAACTCGCGGCGCTCATCACCTCACGACTGCGGATCCCGACCATCGGGATCGGGGCAGGAGCGGGCTGCAGTGGCCAGGTCCAGGTCATCACCGACCTCCTCGGCATCGGCACGTTCACGCCACGACACGCACGCCCCTACGCCGATCTCGATGGCACCATCCGTGCCGCCGCCCAGGCCTGGGCGGCGGATGTCGTGGCCGGCTCGTTCCCGGGTCCGGCCGAGACAATCCGGATGGACGACGCCACCCTGGACGAAGCCCTCGGCCGGACGAGCGACGACCGGGCCCGTGGCGGGCTCGCCGACTTCGCAGCGGGGATCCCGCTCGACCGCGACCTCTGAGCCCACGTTGACCCGGGTCGTCCGGACACGAGCCGCCCTTCGGACGGCACTCGAAGCCAGCCCTCATCCCATCGGTCTGATCCCGACCATGGGCTGGCTGCACGAGGGCCATCGAACCCTCATCGCGCGCGGGCGGATGGAAAACGCCACCACCGTGGTGAGCATCTTCGTGAACCCGCGGCAGTTCGAGGACCCATCTGATCTCGGGCAATACCCGAGGAACGAGGATCGGGACGTCGCGATGTGCCAGGCAGAAGGTGTCGACCTCGTCTTCGCGCCCTCGGTCACTGAGATCTATGCCCCGGGGTTTGACACCGTCGTCTCCGTCGGGGCGATCGCCCGCCCGCTGGAGGGCGCGGCCAGACCTGGGCACTTCGATGGCGTGGCGACGGTGGTCTCCGTCCTGTTCGGGCTGGTCCGAGCCGAGCGAGCCTACTTCGGCCAGAAGGACGCTCAGCAGGTAGCGGTCATCCGTCGGATGGCCCTCGACCTCGCTCTGCCGACGGAAGTCATCGCCTGCCCCACGGTTCGGGAGCCGGACGGTCTGGCGATGTCATCCAGGAACGTTCACCTGAGCCCCCGAGAGCGGACCGCGGCGGCGGTGCTCCATCGCGCCCTGGAGCGCGCGAGGCGCGCCTGGGTTGCCGGAGAGCGGTCGGCCGACGTGCTCCGGGGTGAGATGACAGCCGAGCTGGCAAGTGAGCCGCTGGCCGCCGTGGACTACGTCTCGTGCGCCGACGCGGAGACGCTCCGTGAGCTCTCGGTGGTCTCGGGTCCCGCGGTCCTGTCGCTCGCGGTCCGGATCGGAAGCACGCGCCTCATCGATAACGAAGTCCTCGACTGACGCCGTCGCCTCGCTGCAAGCCAAACTCGTGGGGAGCTAGCGAGCCTTCGTGGTAGCGACCTCGAGAATGCGATCGACGTCGAGATAGGCGGCCACCAGGTCCTTGATCAGGTCGATCTTCACGACATCGGCCGGGTGCGTCTTGACCAGCAGATCGTGCACCTGCGACGTGACGGCGTAGGTGTCCTCGACGACGAGGGTGGCAAAGAGGTCGGCCCGCCGGATGGCGTCGATCACCGCCGGCCGCGGTCGATAACCGCCGGTCAGGACGAGACCGATGGCCGCTCCGTCGTGATCGTCGAGAATGGTCGGCGCGGACTGCGGATCGCGATCGTCGGGGGCAGGCTCGCCTGACAGGCCGAGTTGGTGTGCCGTCGTCAGGGTGAGGATGACGTCCTCGCGGTCACCAGGAACGATCACCAGGGTCCCCGGGCCGACGCGCTCCAGCATGTGTCGTGGCTCCATGGCCCCGACCGCCACGCCGTCGATGACTCGGTCCAGGTCCGGCCCCTCGTGGATCAATTCACCCGGCACGCCGTCGAGGATCATCTCGAGGGTCGGATTGGACAGGATCGGCCGGATGGGAAGGACGCCGAGGAGGGGGATCCCATACGGCTCAAGGCCGCGCGCAATGACCTTGTCAATCCCGGGCTGAGCGTCGATATCCACCTTGTTGACGATGGCCCCCGCCACCTTCACCCCGTGCGCCCTGAAGAGCGCCGCGTTGAGGACGATCTCGTCGATCGGGCGCCCGACGCCACCCTCGCTGACGATGATGGCCGGCGCCCCCAAGAGGGCCGCCACCGCGGCATTTGACAGCCCGATGACCGCTCCCACGCCGGCGTGGCCGGTTCCTTCGACCAGGAGGATGTCGTGGTCCGCATAGCTCGCCGCGGCCTCCGCGATCCGCGCTCCAAGGTCGTCAACGACCTGGCCCGCGATGTACGATTTGGTGAAGCCACGCGGAATGTGAACCGGGCTCATGACGCTGTACGGCTCCGGCAAACCATAGGTCTCGTGCATGAGGACCGCGTCCTCGTCGGCCGGTTCTCCGTGATCGATGATGGTGCGCTGGCCGACCGGCTTCATGAAGCCTGCGTGCAGACCGCGGGTGATGAAACCGTCGAGCAAGCCCAGGGAGGTCGTGGTCTTCCCCCGGTTCTGACCGGTGGCCGCGAGGTACAGCTGGCGGACCATCAGGAGACCTGTGGCCCGGCGTCCCATCGCACCTGCGCTAGGAGCGAGCCGCGGTCTTGCGCTCGATGAGCTGAACGCCGTCCCGGAGCCGGGAGATGGTGTCGGCGTCGACGGCGTCGGGTTCGAGGTACGGACCCAGGCGGTCCATGACGTCGGCGACGAGGCTCAGGAAGACCACGGCGTCGGCCACGAAGAACTGCGGCTCGTTGTTGTACCGGATCAGCGTCAACCGTCCCTGGAGAACCCGGCGCTCCTCGACATGCGCGATCTGGGTTGCAAAATTGTGGCCCTGGATCCCGTCCGGGTTGTTGAGAAAGTTCAGGGCGTTATCGATGGCCAGGCCGAAGCGAGCCCGCCAGGCAACAAGTCGCTCGTGCACTTCGGGTGGAATGCGAACCTCGGCGACTTCGTCGAAGACCTCTGGCGCCACCGTCAGCAACCCGACGAGGGTCGTGCCGGCGCGAGCCCCGAGCATGACCTGGAGGCTCCGCTCCAGGGTGAACACTTCGGAGTCGAAGCGCGGACTGGTGATCACATCCGTGAGGAGGTCCTCGACGTTGTCGAGGGTGCCAGGCTCAGCCACCGCGTTGGCGAGGTGACTGATCTCCTCCTTGAACAGGAACTTCTCTTCATGGTCGAGCATGTGCGGGATGGTAGCACTCGATTCCATCGAACCAAGGTGGTTCCTCATCCGGGGCCGCGAGTCCGACTTCGGGGCTGCTGGCGGCACAGGGAATCAGAGGGCTCCGACCGATGGCCGGGGCCCTGCTGGACTAGTTCGTGGTTCCGATCACGGGTACAGGCCGCGGAGGGACATCGCGTCCGCCACTCGCTCGACCGCGAGGAGATAGGCGGCCGTTCGCATGTCGCACTGCTCGCGTCGCGCAATGGCCAGGACCGAGACGAAGGCCTTGACCATGATCTCCTTGAGCTTCTCGTTGACGACCTGCTCGCTCCAGTGGTCGCGGTTGAGGTCCTGGACCCACTCGAAGTAGGAGACCGTGACACCACCGGCGTTGCACAGAATGTCCGGGATCATGAACTTGGAGTTCTTCCAGAGGATCTTGTCGGCCTCCGGCGTGGTCGGGCCATTGGCGGCCTCGGCGATCAGACGCGCCTTGACGTGGGGCGCCACTTCCTTCGTGATCTGGTTCTCGAGCGCCGCCGGAATGAGGATGTCGCAGTCGACCGTCAGGACATCCGCGCTCGAGACGTCGATTGCGCCAGGGAAGCCCTGGACGGTCCCGTGCTCCTTCTTCCAGGCAATGACCCCCGGAATGTTGAGGCCCGAGGGGTTGTGGATCCCGCCGGTCGAGTCGGAGACCGCGACCACCGTGGCGCCCTCGTCGCCGATGAGTGTCGCCGCGATCGAGCCGGCGTTGCCGAAGCCCTGAACGGAGACGCGAGCCTTCTTGAGCTCAAGTCCGAGGTGCCGTGCCGCCTCGACGATGCAGTAGACCGTTCCCCGCGCGGTCGCTTCATTGCGACCCTCGGAGCCACCGAGGCTGATGGGCTTGCCGGTGACGACGCCCGGCACGGTGTAGCCGGCGTGCATGGAGTAGGTGTCCATCATCCAGGCCATGACCTGGGCATTGGTGTTGACGTCCGGGGCGGGAATATCCTTCTCCGGCCCGACCAAAATCTCGATCTCGGTGAAGAAGCGGCGCGTCAACGCCTCCAACTCACGCAACGACAGCTTCTTGGGGTCGACGATGACGCCGCCCTTGCCGCCGCCATACGGAATGCCGACGACCGCGCACTTCCAGGTCATCCACATGGCGAGGGCCTTGACCTCGTCACGGGACACGTTCTGGTGGTAGCGGATCCCACCCTTGGCGGGTCCTCGACCGAGGTTGTGCTGAACACGGTACCCGGTGAACACCCGGACGGATCCATCATCCATGTGGACGGGGAAGTTGACGGTCAGCTCCCGGCGCGGCTCGCGCAGGATGGCGCGCATGCCGGGGTCAAGGCCGAGTCGCTCGGCAGCCAGATCGAATTGCTCTTTCGCCACTGTCCATGGATTGATCTCGACCGTGGCGGGTTCGGTGGTCATGTGCTCGGACTTCCTCCGGTTCGAGGTGGGCATCCGCCGCCTCGATGCTGAGCCGTCTCCCGGACGACCCCACGGTGCGCGACGCGGGCCCGACAGGCGGGACGCTTCACGCGCGGAATGCGATCAGAGTATAGCCGTCAATACCGCGCGCTGACACCGTCCGGAATCCCGGATGTAACCGTGCCACAACCTTCGGTAAAGGGGCTATTCGGCCCGGTACAGCGCAACCGCTCCGACGCATCCGGGTCCCAGGTGCGGACCCACGGAGGGGCCCACCAGGTCGACCGTCACGCGATCGGGGGCTATCCCACCCGGCACCCGTGCCACGAGAGCGTCGCGGAAGACTTCGACGTCGGCACCCGTGGTGTGCAGGACCGAAAGGCGTTCCATCGGCCGGACCGCGACCAGGTCGATGAGCCGCTCGCGAGCCTTGCCCCGGGTTCGGACCTTGTCGCGCGTCTCGACCTTGCCGTCCTTGACCTCGATGATCGGCTTCATCGAGAGCAGCGTCCCAATGGCAGCCTGCGCGCCGCTGATCCGCCCGCCACGCTTGAGGTATTCGAGCGTGTCGAGCGCGACCAGCATGACGACATCCGCGCGCCGGCCCTCGATGGCGCGAGCGATGTCAGCGCCGTCCGCGCCTGCGACGGCCATCTCGATCGCGACCTCGGCCAGGAGGCCCTCGCACATCGAGGCTCCAAGGGTGTCGATGATGTGGATCTCGCGGTCCGGCATCATGCCCCTGGCGACCTCGGCGCTCTTGATCGTCCCGGACAGGGTCCCGGCCACGTGAATGGAGACGATGGAAGGGGCTCCGGCGTCGAAGGCGGCCTGGTAGGCGGTCAGGAAGTCACCGGGGGCACAGGCCGCGGTGGTCGGAAACGGGGCGGCTGGCGCCGTCATCCGAGCCCAGAACTCCGTGGTACTGAGCTCAACGCCGGCCCTGAAGCTCTCCTTTCCGAACGTCACCGAGAGCGGCACGACGGAAATCCCGAGGGAGGTCGCATGGGCAGGATCCAGATCGGACGCTGAATCCGTGACGATGGCGACGTGGCTCACTGGCGCTCCTCTCATGATGCCCACCGGATCGAAGGGCGTACGTTGCTCCCGGGGATGATACGGGTCCCGGCGGCCGCTGCCTATGAGAATCGCTCGACGCCCGGGTCGCGCGCGGGCCGGGTGGGCCCGCTACCCTTCGTCGGATGGATCGATCCCTGCGGGCCGTGCTACTCGGGACCTTCACCCTCCGGTTCAGTACCGGACTCACGGGCGCCATGCTGGCGTTCTATCTGGCCGACCTCGCCAAGGCAGGACAGAGCGGCGTCGACGCGAAGGTCGTCGGGGCGCTGGCGGCGACGTTCTTCGTCGCCGAGCTGGTGCTCTCCCCGATTTTCGGCGTCCTGGCCGACCGATTCGGGCATCACCGCGTGATGCTCTACGGCCCGGTCTTCGGGATCGTCGCCGTGGTCATCACCGCCTTCACGACCAACATCGGCCTGCTCGGCGGGACGCGCATCCTGGAGGGCGCATCGACCGCCGCTTCGGTGCCGTCCATCCTCGGCTTCATCGCCCTGGCCACGGCCGGAAGTGAGACCCTTCGGGGCAAGGCCTCCGCCAGGTTCGAGGGTGCCACGCTGGCCGGGCTCGGCGCCGGATTCATCGTCGCACCCCTGCTCTTCGAGGCGATCGGATCGACGGCCTTTCTCCTTAACGCGGTGTTCTACGTGGGGTCGCTCGCGATCTACTGGTTCGGGGTCGAAGACCGGGACCATCCGGCGCCGTCAGTCTCTGCGGGCCAGTCCGGGATCGGCAGGTATGTAGCCCTGATCAGCCACTCGCACGTGCTGCTCCTGGCTCCGACCTGGATCGCGGTGAACGCCTCCATCGGATTGTGGTTCAGCCAGTCGCTCTTCCAGTTCTCGAAGACGAACCCGGCCTTTCCGGATCAGTGGTTGCTGCAGGGTTTCTCTGCGCTGCAGATCACGCTCGCTGCCATCGTGATCGCGATCGTCTTCGGGTCCGGAATCCTGTGGTGGGGCAACCGGTTCGATGCGTTTCGACGGACCACCATCATCCTGTTCGGGGTGATAGGCGGGCTCGGACTGGTGGCTGCGGGCCTCATCGTCAACCACGCCGGGTTCAGCGCAGCGGGATCGCTGCCAGCTGCGATCTTCGTCGGGGCGGCGGCGGTCGGCTTCGGGGTCGGCCTGTTCGTGCTCGCCGGGGCCACGCCGGCGGCTGTTGGGCTTCTGGCTGACGTGAGCGAGCGGTTCCCCACGGACCGCGGCGCGATCATGGGCCTCTATTCCGTCTTCCTTGCCATCGGGCAGATTGCCGGGAGCCTCATCGGTGGCGTCGTGGCCGACGGGCTCGGCATGGACGGGCTGCTCCTCGCGACCGCTGGTCTGCTGCTGGTTGCGCTCATCCCGCTGGCCAAGCTCCGGAACGTCGAGCACTACCTCGGACCGGGTGTCCCGTCCGTGCTTGGAACGAACGACTGATCCACCGCGCGGCGCGCTGACGCGTTGGTGTCGCGGCTCGGTCAGATGCGCCTGAGGGACGTGGTCCCTATGCCATACTCGACCTCCAGATCGGACCACCCGCGGAGGATCCCGTGACCTCGAACGTCGGCCAGAGTTACCCGTACACCAGCGAATCCGAAGCCGAACGTGCGGCCGTGATCGCCAGGCTCATCGAGGCGCGCGAGTCGCTCGCGGCAACTCTGGCCGCCGAGACGACCCCCTTCGACGCCATCGAGCGGGCGTGGGTCTGGAAGTGTCCGACCGCGGGGTGCCGTGGCCTTCTCCATTCGGCCGGCTACGCGCGCGACCTGCATGCCGTCTACGTGGTGTGTGATGGCACGTGCGCAAGGACGTTTCTCCGCTGACGGTTCGAGGCTGGCCGTTCGGGGCACTGCTCGTTCGGAGGCTGACCGTTCCGGGGCTGATCGTTCCAGGGCTGATCGTTCCAGGGCTGATCCTTCGGGGCGCCGGCCGTCGGACATTGGGCGCTTGCGGCGTGACGAATGACTCCGGAATGCAGGATCCCGTCGATGACTGAGAGCAGTGGGCGGCAACGGTCCGTCCCCATGGATGTCGACGCTTCGAGGCGGCGACTGAGGATCGATGGGCTCGGGATCATCGCCTCAACCAGTGGCGCTGGCTTCGTCTATGGGCTTGCCGCCCGCGCCGCCGGGTTCTCGCCGATCGAGGCCAGTTCCATGTCCGTCATCGTTTTCGCGGGTGCGTCGCAATTCGCGGCGATCGGCTTCGTGCTGGGAGGCTTCTCCTGGCTTGGCGTCGTGCTGCTCACGGCATTCCTCAATGCCCGCCACGCCCTGTACAGCGCGGCGCTGGCACCGTACCTCGTGGACCAGCCGCGGTTGCTGCGCGCGGCCCTTGCTCACGTGCTGACCGACGAGTCGTTTGCCCTGTCAATCGCCCACTTTCGGCGGATCGGGCGGGCTGACCTGCCCGGCTACTGGTGGGCCGCCATCGTCACGGTCTTCATTCCCTGGAACCTGGCCACGCTGGCCGGCGTGTTGATCGGCGGCCAGATCCCGGACCCCTCGAGGTTCGGGCTCGATGTGATCTTTCCGGCCGCAATGGCAGGCCTCGCCGTTGGCCTCGTCACCGGCCGCCGGGAGTTGACGGCAGCCCTGGCTGGGGCGATCTCCGGCGTCGCCGTCGGCCTAGCCTGGGACCCGGCCGCGGGCATCCTCGCCGGCGGCCTGCTGGGGCCCGTGGTCGGTTTGGCCACGCCGCGAAGGCCGCGCGAGGACCCTCCCGAGGCGTTCATCGTGTTCGGACCGACGCCGCCCGGAGAGTCGGACGGGACTGTCCCCGGATGAGCACGCAGCTCGTCTGGCTCGCGGTCCTGATGGCCGCTGCCACCTACCCGTGGCGCGCCGTGCCGCTCCTCGTGCCTGCCGTTCATCGGCTGCCGCGAGCGGCCCAGGAGTATCTGCGCCTCGTCGGCCCCGCAGTGCTGGCGGCGCTGGCTGCCGTCAACGCCATGGTCGCGATCGATTCGACCCGCCACCCCTCCCTGCACGTCGGTATCGAGTGGCCAGCAATCGCCCTGTGCGTCCTGATCGTGGCCGCACGACGCGGGCTCCTGCTCGGTCTCGTCGCTGCCGCGGGTCTTGCGGCGCTGGCTCGCGCGCTGGGCCTGGCCTGACCCCTGGACCCTCAGGATCGGGCGACCTCCGTCCCCAT
The DNA here is from genome assembly GCA_039931955.1 of Chloroflexota bacterium. Classification (GTDB taxonomy): domain Bacteria; phylum Chloroflexota; class Limnocylindria; order Limnocylindrales; family CSP1-4; genus UBA5189. The sequence continues at coordinate 13,066 of JBDTQY010000055.1, read as the reverse complement.
CCCACCCGCAACGAGCGGACGATGAGGGACGCTGTCAGGGACGCCGCGGATCCGACCTCCAGGCAGCGACCTCAGGGTCTCGACCGACGGCGAGAAGCAGCGCAGCCAGGAGTGTGGTCCGCGGACCGATTGAATCGACTTCGAGGTACTCGTCCGGTGAGTGGTCGCGCCCGCCTACAGGGCCCAGGCCATCGATCGAGGGCACGCCCATCCCCGACGTCGTGTTTGCGTCCGACGCGCCGCCGGTGCCCACGTCCGTCGTCATGAAACCGAGGCGTTGGGCGATGCCCATGACGTGGTCCGATAAACGGCCCGATCGTTCGAGCTTCTCCATGGGCAGCCAGCCCGCGATCTGCTCGACCTCCACTGTGACGTCTGGAACGCCCGGATCGGCGGCAATCTCGTGGACCGCGGCCACGGCCGCCTCGAGGGCATCACGGACGACGCCCCGGACGTCGACCTCGAGATGGGCGAGGTCCGGAATGACGTTGGGTCTCGTTCCGGACTGGAAGACGCCGACGTTGGCGGTCACGCCCGGCCAGCGTCCGTTGAGGGCCTGGATGCGCTCCACCATGCGTGCTCCCGCGACGATGGCGTTCCTCCCCTGCTCCGGCTCCACCCCGGCGTGGGCGGCTCGTCCGTGGATCGTCAACCTGAGGTCGGCGATACCCTTCCGTGAAGAGACGAAATCCCCGTTGGCTCGGGCACACTCAAGCACGAAAGCCACATCGGAATCGGCAGCGATCTCGCGAATGTGGGGCGTCGAGCTGGGCGATCCGATCTCCTCATCGGGATTGGCCACGTAGACGATCCGCTCGAACGGGAGACCCGACCAGCTGCCGCCGATCTGCCGGATCGCCTCGAGGGCATGGATCCCCGCCAGGAGGCCGCCCTTCATGTCGGTCACTCCCGGACCCCTGGCGATCCCGTCATCGATGCGGAATGGACGAAGTGCGGCCGTCCCGTCGGGAAAGACCGTGTCCATATGACCGATCAGGAGGATCCGGGGTCCGCTGGGCGCGCCGCCGTGAAAGGTTCCGATGATCGTGTCGCCGTACGACCCGGATGGGTCCGGGCGGCGCTCCACGGTCCCGCCGAGCTGCTCGAACCTGGCTGCGACCCAGGCCGCCACCAGGTTCACACCGGCCGGAGAGTAGCTCCCGCAGTCAACGTTGCAGAGTCTCTCCAGTTCGTCGAGGAAGCGGGGCATCGAGACAGTCACGGCCTGCTCCAGGCGCGACAGCTCGTCGGGGGTCACAGTGCCGCCGGGGTCGGTCATGGTCTCCATTTCGCTGAGTGTAGGCGCCCCTTGGCCGAGGCTGCCCGCCGACCCGCTGAGCCACTGCGCGCAAACGCCCTTCGCCATCCCCGGGGGCGTTGTTATCCTCCACGGACCGTGCGATTGATCGAGATCCGCCTGCTCGAGGGACCCAACGTCTACCGGCTCGAGCCGGTGGTCAAGGTTGAGGTCGCCGTCGGAAGGCGCCGCTCCTGGTACGGGCAGCGCGATCCGGGTCGCCACTCGCTCGTCCGCCTCGGCGCCAGCGTTCCACGGCGACTCTGGCCGGAGCCGGTCCTGACGCTCACAGGCTGGGCGCGAAGACTGCGCGCGGAGCACGGCGAGGGCATTGGGGGCATCCGGGCCCACCGCTCATCGGACCCTGGCCACTGGATCGTCACGTGGCCATGGGCCGGTGCCGAGCGGGCCCGTCTCATCGCCGAGGCATCGGTCGCCCTCGTCGATCGGGCCGCGACGCCAGCGCACCGGGCGCGCCTGACGGGCTCCCAGCAACGGCTCCTCGACGCATGGTCGGAGCGAATCCGCGGGGCGAGCACCACCCCTCCCCCGTGGATCCGGGACGCTGACCGACACATCCCCATCATTTCCATCTCGGGCACTAACGGCAAGTCCACCACGACGCGCCTCCTGACCCGGATCCTGCTGCAGGCGGGACGGCATGTTGGAACGACGACCTCGGACGGCGTCCTGGTCGACGAACGGATGGTGGACGAAGGCGACTGGACGGGTCCCGGCGGCGCGCACGAGATCCTGCGCCGGGGGGACGTCGATGTCGCCGTCCTGGAGACCGCACGCGGCGGGATGGTCCTCCGCGGGGTGGGCTACGAATCGAACGACGCGAGCATCCTGACGAACGTCACCTCCGACCATCTGGATCTCCAAGGAATCCACACGCTGCCGGAGCTGGCCGAGGTCAAGGCCACCATCTGCCGGATTACCAAGCCGGATGGCTGGGTGATCCTGAACGCCGATGACCCGCTCGTCCGGGCGGTAAGCCGAACCGTTCGAAGTCGGGTCGCATTGTTCACCCTCCGCGGTTCCGATTCGGGCCCGGTGCGTCGCCATCTGGCCGCTGGGGGTCGTGCCTACCTGGTCCGACGGGGGGATCTGGGCGAGGCGGAGGGCACGACCTGGACCCCGATCGCAGCGGTCCGGGATATCCCGATCACGATGGCTGGTCTCGCCCGCCACAACATCGCCAACGCGCTGGCCGCGACTGCAGGGGCGCGCGCGCTCGGGGTGACCATCGACGAGGCCAGGACGGGCCTCCTGGCTTTCCGGCCCACATCCACCGAATCTCCGGGTCGAACCAACGTCTTCCGTAACGGGAACCGGGTAGCGATCATCGATTTCGCCCACAACGAAGCGGGCCTCAGTGTCCTGATGGACCTTGCCGAGGGGATCGCCGGTGGAGCAGGAGGCAGGGTCACGCCCATCACGGTGGTCATCGGCACGGCCGGCGATCGGCCGGATGACACCCTGCGGGGCCTCGGACAGATCGCGGCCGTCAGAGCGCAGCGGATCGCCATCAAGGAGACCCAGCGCTACCTGCGCGGGCGGTCACGCGAGTCGGTCGTGGGCGAACTTCGGGCGGGCGCCATGGCCGGTGGATGGACCGAGGACATTCCGGTCTACGAGTCCGAGGCTGTCGCACTGGGCGCCGAATTGAACGGCGCGGGCGCCACCGACGGTGCCCGACCCGACGCCGCCCGGATCGTGGTGCTCCTGTGCCACGAGGATCGGGACGGAGTCTTCGCGCTGCTCGAGAGATTGCGATTTCGTCCCGTGGAGACGACCGCCGAACTCATCGGCCTGGTCCCGCGCCTGGACGACCGGTCCAGTCGCTGAGGCGTGCGAATTCACGTTGCGGCGGTCGGCTCAGAAGCCCATGATGCAGCGCAGCGCCGGATGACCGGCCCGAATTCGCTGGAGGAGCCGCCCCGTGGAAATGGCCATCGGCATCGCACTTGTCGTCATCTCGATCGGCGAGATCTGGCTGATCGTCCGTTCGGTGAGCGCCAACCTGAACCTCGGCCGCTAGTTTCGGCGGCCCACGCACCAGGCTCGGACTCGGTAGCGACCTCTCGACCCGGCCGGATTCAGCCCTCGGGTGCCTCGAGTTCGCCCGGATCGGCGAAGGCCGTCGTGCCGAGGCCTTCGCCCGCGGCGGCCATCGTCTCCTTGTAGACCGCGATGGCATCATCGACGCACATCACCAGCAGGTCACCCGGGTTCGCCCGCCGGAGCGCCACCCGGACCGCCGTCAGTTCGTCCAGGATCAGTTCCGTCGCGCCTGTCCGTACTCCGTCCGCCTTGGCCCCGGCGACGCCGGCGGCCACCAGGTCAGCGGTCTCTGACGGGGCCCTGCCTCGAAGGTTGCGATCCTCGCGGACGATGATCTCGTCGAAGGCGGTGGCGGCCAGCGCTCCATAGTCGCGCATATCCTCGTCGCGCCGGTCGCCGGGAACGCCGATCACGCCGATCGCCCGGCCGGACCGAATCCCGCCGTCCAGCATCATCTTGTTGACGAAGTCGGACAGGTTCCGCATCCCATCCACGTTGTGGCAATAGTCGATCACGACTCGGACCCCACTGACCTCCACCAGGTTGAGGCGACCCGGCGCCTGGAAGAACGACGTCGTGAAGGTCCGCAGTCCCTGCCGGATATCGTGCAGATGGGCGCCGGCCGCCCAGGCGGCGGCGGCGGCGGCGAGGGCGTTCGCGACGTTCATCCGGGCCTTGCCCCCGAACGTCGCCGGGATCAGGTGGGTGTAGAGAACGGGCATCGTTCGAGGACCGTGACGCAGGACGATCTGGTCGCCCTCGGGTGTCGGCTTGATCACGAACGCGGCGCCACCCCTGCCCGCGTGGCCGTCGATCCGGTCGAAACCCGGCTGACCCTTCTGCGTCTGCATCGAGAAGTAGATGACCGCGCCATCGCAGCGCTGGCCCATCCGGGCGACGTTGACGTCGTCGGCGTTCAGGACGGCAGTGCCTGACCGCGGCACCGACTCGACGAGGACTCCCTTCACATCAGCCAGCTGACGAACGGTGTCGATGCCGCCCAGCCCGAGATGGTCGGCGGTCACATTGGTGACGACGGCCACGTCGTTGCGGTCGTAGCCGAGGCCCTCACGGAGGATGCCGCCACGGGCAACTTCGAAGACCGCCGTGTCAACCGTCGGGTTCTGGAGAATCATCCGGGCCGACCTTGGACCGGACATGTCGCCGCGCTTGATCGTCCGCCCATCGACGACGATTCCATCCGTCGATGTCATGCCGACCCGGCGCCCCATCAGCTTGAGGATGTGGGCGATCATCCGGACAGTCGTCGTCTTGCCGTTGGTGCCGGTCACCCCGATGATCGGGATTCGTGAAGGCGCGCCCGCCGGAAAGAGCAGGTCGATGACCGGCCGGGCGACGTACTGCGGCTCGCCCTCGGTCGGGTGGGTGTGCATGCGGAAACCAGGTGCCGCATTGACCTCGACGATCGCGCCGCCCGTCTCGCGCACGGGAACGGTGATGTCGGGGCAGATGAAGTCGATTCCGGCGATATCCAGACCCACCACCCGGGCCGCCATTTCGGCGATCTCGACGTTGTCAGGGTGCGCCTCAAGCGTCCGGTCGATCGAGGTGCCGCCCGTCGACATGTTGCCGGTCAGCGCCAGCTTGATTCGGACCCCGGTTGGCGGCACCCCGTCCAGCTCGAAGCCCTGGGCGCGCACGAGCTCCTCCGCGGGCTCGTCGATCCGGATTTTCGTCAACACCTTCTCGTGGCCGATTCCGCGTCTCGGATCGGCGTTGGTCCGATCGACGAGTTCCCGAACGGTCAGGGCACCATCGCCCGTGACTGAAGCCGGAACACGCTCGGCGATTGCTGCCACGCGGCCGCCGATCACGAGGCATCGGTAGTCATTGCCGTGGATGTACGTCTCGACGACGACCTCGCCCGAGCGCGATTCGCGGAGTGCGCCGGCGAATGCCTCCCGAACGTCCTCGTCGGACTGGAGATCCAGGTGGACGCCTCGACCGTGGTTGCCGTCGAGCGGCTTGATCACACACGGGAAGCCAAGGCGTCGCGCGACGGCCACGGCCGATTCGACGTCTTCCACCACATCCGCCTTCGGTACCGGCAGGCCCGCCGAATCGAGGAGTCGGTTCGTCAGGTTCTTGTCACTGGCGATATCGACGCCTATTCCGGACGTCCGTGACGTCATCGTCGCCCGGATTCGCTGCTGGTGGACCCCCTGGCCGAGCTGGACCAGCGAGTGCCGGTCCAGGCGGATGAACGGGATATCGCGCGAGGCCGCTTCATCGAGGATCGCCTGGGTGGAAGGTCCGAACGCGGCGCGCTCCGCGAGACGGATGAGCCGCTCAAGCTCCGTGATGTAGTCGAGATCCGGATCGGCCGACGGATCAACGAGGTGATTGACGATCCGGACGGCAAGTTTGCCGGCCTCGACCCCCACCGTCTCCTCGCGGAATTCGTAGACGACGTTGTACTGGCCCGATGTGCCGGCGCCGCGGGTCTTGCCGTGGCGGACGTCCGTCCCGGCAAGGTTCTGCAGCTCGAGGGCGATATGCTCGGAGACATGGCCCGCCCAGGTGCCGTCCCGCAATCTCGTCAGGAAGCCACCACGCCGGTTGAGCGAGCAGGCGTGATCCTCGAGCGAGGGAATCCACGCGACGAGTCCGTCCACGAAGCCCGGGATCGTGTTGCTCGGGAACTGCTCCAGCGACCCGAGATCAACCAGCATTCGGACGACCGGTGAGCGAGACCAGAAGTTGGGACCGCGCAGGATCCGGGTCTCCAGGATGCGAAGGTCCGGCGCAGGTCGCTCCGTCGTGACCGCTCGCGAGCGCTTGGCGCGGCTGGTCTTCGCGGCGGCCTCGACCATGCTGGTTCCTCCATTACCGCGCCGGCCCGGCCGACGCGCTGTCGCCATGCTAGCTGGACGCGGCGGCCTCTCCACCGGGAAGGACTTTGAGCGCAGGCGTTGTGATCCGATGCCGGCGCTTGAGGTCGAACTGGTAGCCGGCTGGCAGCGAATGCAGGACGACGCCACTGATCATGACCGGCCGGTGCCCGCGGACGTCCCAGGCGTCGGTTTCGGCGGCCGCCCCGTCAACGATGGTGATGCTGCCCCGGCCGATGACCTCCATGACGCGATCGGGGCCAACCACACCCGCGGTGTCCTCGTCCACCCCGATGCCGAGGAGGCTCGGGTTCTGGGCGATCAGGCTGAGCAGTCGTCCCAGGCGATTGCGCTGCTGAAAGTGCTGGTCAACGATCACGCCCGGCAATACACCGAGGCCCGCGGCGATGGCAGCCATCCGATGCTTGGGCGTGGCCCCGGAAGCCCCGAAGGCGATCATGTGACTCGACATGGCCGACGCTCCGGCCGAGGTCCCGGCAACGACGGCGCCCTCGTGGAACCGGTCCAGGATCGCCTCTGCCAGGCGCGTTCCGCCGATCATGGACGAGAGGCGTAGCTGGTTGCCGCCGGTCAGGTAGACGCCGGTCGCATCGCGCACGGCGCGCGCGAAGGTCTCGTCGTTCGCCTGGGCCCGGGTCACCGCGTGGAGCGGCCGAACCGTCCTGGCCCCGAGCTCCGTGAAGATCGCGCGGTAGCGCTCCCCCGCCTCGGTCCCGAGTGAAGAGGCCGTCGAGATGACGACGATAATCGCGTCTTCACCGCCGGCGAGCGCCACGAAGCGATTGAGGATGATCCGGTCGCGGATCTTGTCCTCAGCGCCGCCAATGACGATGACTGTCCCGTCGCTCATGGATGCGCGGGAGTATAGCCGCGCCCAGCCATGATCCGGAGCCGTGCGGCAATGAGACCCCCCGATTGCGCTCGCGTGACCGCGGCTACTTGCGGAGTCGAAGGCTCTTCGCGATCGTCGGGGTGATCACGGCAACGATGATCGCCAGGACGGCGGCCCACTGCGACCAGGGGATGGTCAGGATGTCCGCCTGAAAGAAGAACGACGGCATGGCCGCGGCATAGATCGCAAACGAAATGGCAGCCATCGCGGCAACGAGCCATTGCCTCCGCTGCTGCTCGCGGCGTGTGAGGGCTCCGCCCTTGAAGGTCACGAACGCCAGTCCGATCGCGACCAGAACCCCGATCACGAAGCAGACGAGGCGAATGGCCATGACCTGATCCGACGATGCTTCGGCTCCGGGCGACAGCAGGCCGAGGACGACGATGTACGTCGCGATCGCTTCGGCCGGGATGTAACTGGCAATCAGCCTGATCGCGCTCTGCAAGGTTGAGTCGGGCTCAGCCGAGTCGCCTTCCGCCAAGCGCGCCATCGAAGAGATGCTCATCGTCCACCCCCACCCGGATCGAGGCGCCAGGGCCGCGCCTTCGCCGCTCCGACTTCGTACGGTAGGCGAGGGGCTCAGTCCTTACAAGGCCCAATCGGACCGGCGACACAGGTGAGGGTGTGGGCGCCTCAAGGTCGCGGGCGCCGCCGCCGAGCTCATGACGAGGGCTGGGCCATGAGGTCCCCACGACGGTTCGGCTCGACGACTGGTCGAAGCAGGATGGCGCCGAGCGCGAAGAACGCGACCGCCAGGAGGAAGGCCGCACGCGGGCCGTCGCCATAGGTCGCCACGCCGTTCACGATGTCCATGAGCTTGCCGCCGACGAGCAGCGACACGATCCCAGCAGTGGCGGTGGCCACGTTGCTGATGCCCATGTACCGCCCCGAAGAAGCTTTCGGGATGATGTCAGTCATCAGTGCCCAGTCGACGGCAAGGAACATCCCCGAACCAGCCCCGAACAGCCCGGCCCCGAACACGACGATCGGGATGGCTGGCGCCAGCGCGACGATCAACATTCCGCTGCCGGCAACCACGCACGCCGCATAGATCACCGGCTTCCGGCCGACCCGGTCCGAGATTCGACCGGCCGGAAAGACCGTGAGCACGTTGCCAACGAGCGCCGCCACCAAGACGAGGAAGTTCGTGCCGCCGGTCTCCTCCCGGCTGAATCCGAAGGACTGTGCAAAGTAGAAGATGGACTGGTTGATGAGCATGGTGGCGCCCATGAGGAAGAACCAGCGCGACCCCACGAGCCAGACGAAATTCCGGTCGCGGAGGATGTCCGTGCTCCAGGCCTGGCGGGCGATCGTGAACCAGGAGCGCCCCCGTCTTGGCTCGGCGTTCCGACCCTCGGGGACCCTCCACACGACGGAGACCATCGTTGCAAGTTCGAGCGCGCCAAGAGCCATGGTGCCAAGGAAGTAATTGTTGGTGGCAATCGCGAAGTTGGCGATACCGAAGCCGGCACCATTCCCGAGGACCTGGAAGAGGCCTACGAGGGCCGAGGCAAGGCCGACCTGTTTGGCGGGGATGAGATCCGGAACGTAGCCCTGGAACGGGCCTTGAGCGAAGTTCGCGCTGAACTGCAGGAGGGCCATGAACGCCGCAACCGAGAGGATCGAATTGGATGACGCGACGCCGTACAGGAACAGGATGTCCAGGACGGAGCCGATGAAGATGTACGGCTTGCGTCGCCCCCAGCGGCTGATCGTGTAGTCGGAAATCGTACCCACGGTGGGCTGGACGAGGGCCGCGATAATCGCCCCTGCAAAGGTCAGCAGGAAGAGCGTTTGACCCTCTGTCCCGCGACCCGTGAACAGCGGGCCTCCCTCCTCGAATTGGATCCGACCAGAGAGGATCTGGGAGACCCCGATGAAGATCGCCGAGAGCCCGAGCCAGTACAGCGATAGCCGGACGAGCTGGGATGCGGGGAGTTGTTCGGTCGGCCTGTTCGCGGTACCACCTTCCGTCGAGCCGATTTCCAAGTCCACGGTCCAGTCCCTCATTCCGGTGTCACCTGGTCACGCGAGAGACGCCCACCGGGGACTTGTTGTTACACGGCCAGTCGGCCCCCGGCGTCGAGGGACGCAGTGCTCCGGATGGGTACCAGCCGGCGCTCCGTGGCCCCCTTGGCCGCGAACCGGAAGAGCGACCGATCCAGCGAGTAGAGGCCGGTGCTTGCGAGGCCGATGTCGCCGAGCCTGAAGGTGAAGACGGGGTTCTCACGATTCCCCGCGTAGTGGTGCACCGACCCGTCCTTGACGAGGACCGCCAGGTTGGCCTGGCCCCCGAAGGTGTCGTGCAGTGCGGCCATCAGGTGCGGCACGGGCTCGCCATCGTTCCACTCGTCTTCAAGCCATCGGGCGCCGACCTCGCTGTCGGCCCTGCCGAAGAGACGTCCTTGCTCCAGAAATCGGGCTCTGTACGGCCGATAGTGGAGGAGATCGCCGTTGTGACTGAGGCTGAAGCGCCCCGCAGGATCGTCGAACGGCTGCGTGTCGGCCATCCCCAGCGTGGAGAGTCGGGACGGCCGTCGCAGATGCACCAGAGCAGCGGTCGTCTCGACGCGGCCCACACGCTCGCGCCCGGAATCGTCCCGGAACGCCTGAACTTCGCGATAGCTGCCGATGGAACCCGCCGGCTCGAGCCACGATGCTCCCCAGCCGAACCCGGCGATCCCGAAGCGCTCAAGGCGCTCGGTGAACGGCCAGAGTTCGTCGAGCCGGAACGGGGACGCCGCACGGGCGACGTAGTGCTCGCACATCGCCGCAGATGATACGCGGCGCATCGGCCTGATTCTGAGCGTCGGGAACGCCCCGAGCCCTGCACCTGCGCACGACGCGGTCGTTTGACACGCTGCCCGACCTCGCCTACGGTCAGGTCGGGCCCACCACGGCCACGGTTTGCCGCCCCTCGTCCACCATTGCGGCCGGCAAGCCCAGGAGATACTCATTCACAACGCGACAGACCTCAACCAGCCACGCCCGGCCGATGAACCTCCCGAACCCACGGCCAACCGGACAACCACCTCGCCAGGCGAGAGCGGTTTCCGGGCGGGAGTTCCCTACCCGCTCGGCGCCACCTTTGACGGTTGGGGTACGAACTTCTCGCTCTACTCAGAGGCTGCCGAGCGCGTCGAGCTCTGCCTGTTCGACGAGGGCGGCGCGGAGACCCGGATCCCGATGCCCGAATCAACCGGCCACGTGTGGCACGTCTACGCGCGGCACGTCGTGGGCGGTCAGCGCTACGGGTACCGCGTCCACGGTCCGTGGGATCCCGCCAACGGGCACCGCTGCAACCCCGCCAAGCTGCTCCTGGACCCGTACGCCAAGGCCATTGAGGGTCGCGTCACCTGGGATCCTGCGGTTTTCCCGTACCGATTCGAGGACCCGGAAGGCAGCACCAACGACGACGACAGCGCCCCGTTCATGCCCCGCTCAGTCGTGGTGGATCCTGACTTCGACTGGGGCGACGATCGTCCGCCCCGCCACGCGCCGAACGAGACGGTCATCTACGAGGTCCACGTCAAGGGATTCACGGCCACCCATCCGGACATCCCGGCCGAGATCCGGGGTACGTACGCCGGTATGGCCCATCCCGTCGCCATCGGCTACCTCCGTTCGCTCGGGGTGACCGCCGTCGAGCTGCTGCCGATCCATCACTTCATTCACGACGCTCATCTCGTCGAGCGGGGCCTTCAGAACTACTGGGGATACAACTCCATCGGGTTCCTCGCCCCCCATGCCGGCTACGCGAGCGTCAACACGGGCAACGCGCAGGTCCGCGAGTTCAAGGCGATGGTCAAGGCGCTCCACGCGGCAGACATCGAGGTGATCCTGGACGTCGTTTACAACCACACGGCCGAGGGAAACCACCTCGGTCCGATACTGTCGTTCAAGGGGATCGATAACGCGGCCTACTACCGCCTCCTCAACCACGATCGACGGCATTACATGGACTACACGGGGACCGGCAACACCCTCAACGTCCGCCACCCCCATAGCCTCCAACTGATCATGGACAGCCTGCGCTACTGGATCCAGGACATGCACGTGGATGGGTTCCGTTTCGACCTCGCGGCCGCCCTGGCACGCGAGCTTCACGAAGTCGACCGGCTGTCCGCCTTCTTCGATCTCATTCACCAGGACCCGACCATCAACCAGGTGAAGCTGATCGCAGAACCGTGGGATGTCGGGGAGGGGGGCTACCAGGTCGGCAACTTCCCACCACAGTGGTCCGAGTGGAACGGCAAGTACCGGGACGCCATCCGGGATTTCTGGCGCGGAACGCCCGAGCCTCTCGCCGAATTCGGCTTTCGCCTGACCGGGAGCTCGGACCTCTACGCCTCCAACGGACGGCGGCCGTACGCGAGCGTCAACTTCGTGACCGCCCATGACGGGTTCACAATGGCTGACCTGGTCGCCTACGACGACAAGCACAACGAGGCGAACGGCGAGGACAATCGGGACGGCGAGAACCACAACCGCTCGTGGAACCATGGGGCGGAGGGTCCGACGAGCGACCCCGCCATCCTTGAGGCCCGCGCCCGCGATCAGCGCAACCTGCTGGCCACGATGTTCCTGTCCCAGGGCGTCCCGATGCTCCTCGCCGGCGACGAGATCGGTCGGACGCAGGGTGGCAACAACAATGGATACGCGCAGGACAACGAGGTCTCCTGGCTGGACTGGGAACGGGCGGATCGCGACCTCCTGGCGTTCACCCGGAAGCTGATCGCCTTCCGCCGGGACCATCCCGCGTTCCGACGACGCCGCTGGTTCCAGGATCGACCCATCCATGGCGAGGGGGCGCACCAGATCGAGTGGACCGCACCCGATGGCACGCGCATGGGCGTCGAGCACTGGCACGACCCCTTGGAGCAGGGCATCGGTGTCTTCATTTCGGGCGAGGGGATCACGGACCCGGATGGCGCGCCCATCGCGGATGAGCCCTTCTTCATCGCCTTCAATCCACAGGCGGATTCACGGGCTTTCGTTCTCCCCGATGTCGGCCGCGCTGAGGTGTGGGAAGTCGAACTCGACACAGCTGCCGACGAGCCATTTCCGGACTCGGGCAGCCACCTGGTTGCCGGCAGTTCGCTTACCGTCGCTGGGCACTCCGTCGTTGTCCTTCGTGGAATCCGACCTTGAGCCGGGTCAGCGGTTCCCGAGCGAATCGGGCCGTGCGGATCGGCGGTGCCGACGACCACCCCGGGCATCGCGTGCCGCGGGCCACGTATCGCGTCCAGTTGCGGCCAGATTTCGGCTTCCGCGCCGCCGGGGATCTGGCACCCTACCTGGCGCGACTGGGCATCAGCCACGTCTACAGTTCGCCCATTCTCCAGGCGGCGCCCGGCAGCACACATGGCTACGACGTAGTGGACCCGGGACGGGTGAATGCGGAACTGGGCGGGGAGGTCGCATTCGGCGAGTACGGTAGAACCCTCAGGCGCCACCGCCTGGGACAGATCGTGGATATCGTCCCGAACCACATGGCCATCTCCGGGGCCGAGAACCCATGGTGGTGGGACGTCCTGGAGAACGGTCCGTCCAGCCGTTACGCCCGCTACTTCGATGTCGACTGGGATCCACCGGAATCGCACCTTCGGAACAGGGTCCTGCTGCCGATCCTCGGCGATCACTACGGACGGGTCCTCGAGGCAGGCGAGCTCCGCCTCGTCCGTGACGGCGGTTCGTTCGTCATCGCGTACCACGAGCACCGGGTACCCGTGGCTCCGAGGGCGCTCGACGAAGTCATCACCCGGGCCGGGGTGCGTGCCGAATCGGACGACCTGGCGTTCATCGGCGGGGCGTTGGGCCGACTGCCTCCATCCACCGCCCTGGATCAGGCGAGCGTCGACCGGCGCCATCGCGACAAGGAAGTGCTTCGTCTCCAACTCGCCCGGCTCGCCTCCGAGCGGGCCGAAGTCGCACGGG
>JBDTQY010000054.1:0-4644 GCA_039931955.1 Chloroflexota bacterium | reverse complement strand
GGCGTCGTGACCATGCGCCGGCTGCGAACGGCCGCCAGGGTAATGAGGCCCATGAAGGCGGCCGTCGTCACCGCCATCGTCACGATCAGCGGTACCGCGACGCTGACGGCTGGTTCCAGAGGATCGCCCGGGGCCGTGAACAGTGCCGAAGCCCCGAGGATGAAGGCGACGAGGCCGCCGACGGTCAGGAGACCGTGACTCGTGACGGTTGGCTCGAGGACGAAGAGCACGATCGCCAATCCGATGAGAATCAGGCCACCGACATTGAGTGGCAGACTGCCGAAACCGATGAAGGCGAGGATGAGCGCAATGGCGCCGAGAATTCCCGTCACGAAGTTTGGATTCTGGAGTTCGAAGAACAGTCCGTAGAACCCGATCGTGAAGAGCAGAAAGGCGATGTTCGGGTCCGACAGGAGGTGCAGGAACCCCTGGAACGGGTTCATCGCCAGCTCATCGGGCGCTGCCGAGGCCAGATCGAGCGTCCGTTCTGCACCCCCAACGGTCACGCTCCGTCCGTCCGCCTGCCGAAGAACCTCCTCGATCGTGCCGGCGATCCCGTCCACGGCGCCAACCATGACGGCCTCGGACGCGGGGGAGGATCTGGCCACCGCAACGGTTGCGACGGCCCAATCGACCGGTCGGCCGCGGGCCTCGGCGATTGCCGTAATGTTGGCGATGGCATCGTTGCGGACCTTATCGCCCAGCGTCCCGCCGATGTCTTCTCCCTGGCCTCCGACTGGTGACGCAGCGCCGATGTTCGTCCCGGGAGCCATGAAGGCGAGGTTCGCCGCGAGCGTGATGAACGTCCCGGCGCTCGCTGCGCGCCCTCCCGCCGGCGCGACCCACACGATGACCGGAAGCTCCGCACCCAGGATCGACGAGACGATCCGCTGGGTGGCATCGAGGCTCCCACCTGGCGTGTTCAGCCGCACCACGACAGCCGTGGCGCCATCTCTGGCGGCCTGGGTGATCCCCTCGGCGAGGTAGCCGGCGAGGACGTTGTCAACCACTCCGGTCGCGGGCAGGACAACCACGTGAGTGTTCGCCGCGGCGGTCGGCGAGGCCAGGGCCAGAACGCCGAGGAGCAGCGGGACCGCAAAGAAGCCACGGAGTATGCGATGGCGCATCTGGCACCTCCAACCGGGAGTATGGCACCAGTGGGACAGGATGCCCGGCGCGGAGCCAGGTCAGCGGGCCTCGAACGCCTCGAATACCAGCGCGCTCCAGGACTCCAGGCGGTCCAGGTGCGCCTCAACTTCGGTGGCGTCCACGAACGCCCCCTCCAGCTTGTCCGTCTCGCGAATCTCGATCCGTCGGCCTCCCGCATCGGCGACATAGACCGCGCCGAGATGCACCGACCCGACATCCGTGGCGTCGTCATTGAGCAGGCCAACCAGGCGGAACGTCGGCACGAAGTCTGCGACGAGTTCCTCGTGCCACTCGCGGACAAGGCCCCCCGCGAGATCGCGATCGCCGGGGTTCAGGTGTCCACCAACACCGATCGAGTATCGATCGTGCAGCCTCGCATCGCCACCGCCACGGGTCCGTCGCATCAGGAAATATCGACCGTCGTCGCGGAGGACGAGGTATGGGATGACCTGCTTCAGAGAACGATCCACCTCGGCTGAGCTGCGCGGCACGAAACGACCGTGACGCCGTACCAGCTCATCGAACTCATCGAGCCCTTCGCGGCGGATGCCGTACCAGCCGGGATCGGCCATCACCACATCTCGCGGGATGACCAGGACCTGCTCAGCCTGCCCGCTGGGGCTCAATTGGGCGGGTCGGCCAGGATCGCGCGAGCATGGGCGAATCGCTGCTCCAGCTCCACGCCGCGCTTCTGATCAGCGCCTTCGCCGTCAGCGTCATCCTCACCGCCGTCGAGCGCCGCGATCCAGGCATCGACCTCGGCTCCAAAGGCGCGGAGGAGCTTGGCGATTGCCCTGCGATTCGTGGCCGCGATGCCGGCTCCCATCCGCGGATCGCCGTGGGCCAGCCGAGTCGCGCTTGCCCAACCGGACGCGGCGAGGCGGGCGGCCGTCGGCCAAGCCTCATCGGCGACAACCGCCTCAGCGAGCGCCGCCGCGATAACCAGAGGCAGGTGACTGATGGCTGCTACCGCGGCGTCGTGCTCCGTGGCCGTCAGTTCGAGGGGCGTCGCCCGGCATGCCCGGGCAAGCCAGCGGACGCGGTCCACGCCATCAGCGGCCAGCTCCGCGGGAGCGACGATGACCCACGGTCGGCCGGCGAACAGATCGGCACTCGATGCCTCATATCCGGTGGTCTCGCGACCCGCCATCGGGTGCCCGCCGACGAATGTCAGACCCCAGGTCTGTGCGGCACTCATGACGGCGGCCTTCGTGCTCGCCACATCGGTCACGACCGTTTGGGGCCCGATGGCACCGCCCAGATCCTTGCCGAGGACCCGGAGCAGGTCGATGGTTTCAAGTGGCGGCGCCGCGATGATGACGAGGTCCGCCCCGACGACCGCTTCCTCCAGGGTCCCAGCCGCTCGTCTGATGACGCCATCCCGCAGCGCCGCGCTGGGGCCGTTGCCGCTCGGCGTCCAGGCGACGACCTGGGGCGCATCGGCGAGTCGGGCGAGAGCTCGCGCAATCGAGCCACCGATCAGGCCGAGCCCGAGCAGGGCGACCGTCGTTGGCGGAGGGGTCACTCCAGCCAATCCCCAGATTTTCGACCGGGTCCGGCGTCTGCGTCTCGCCGCTTGTCCTTGCGGCGGTCCGAAGTGCGCCGCTCCGGCCGCTCCGGGACCTCCGGGGCCTCCCGGACCTCCAGGACCGATTCAGCGGGCGAGCTCGCGCGACGATTGCTCACCCGTCGGTCGGTCTTTCGGCGATCAGCACTCAGGGGCGCCCCGCAGCGAGGGCAGCGACGCTCGTCCGCGAACAACTGCTCGATCGGCGCAGTGGCATAGACCTCGCGCCCGCAGGTCCGACAGACGATCCGTGGCATGAACATTCCCCTCGGCGACCTTGACCGAGCGATCCTAACCGGGAGGAGGCTGCAGCGCCGAGGCCCCCGCTTTCAGCCGAGCGGCACGGATCGGAGTTCCTCGTAGCGCGCCGCTCCGTGCCCGAGATGGCTTCGGTACAGGACCAGGCGATCGACGGTGAATTCGAGATCGAAGTCGGCGGCGAGTGCGACCAACTCGTGGCCTGCCTCGGCACCTGCACGAACCCCATCGGTCCGCGCGATCGTCAGATGCGGCTGAAACGGACGAGGATCGAGTGCCCAGCCAGCTTCGGCAAGGCGGTCGGTCACCGCGAGGGACAGTTGCCCAAGCTTGTCCGCTCCCGATCGGATCCCAAGCCACAAGGCTCGCGGCCGCTCTGGGTCAGGAAAGACGCCTGCGCCGCCGATGCGAACGAGGAACGGGCCCGGGATCGCACCCGCGGCCTGCGCGACGGCGGACGCCACAGCCTCCACCTGCCCGGCCGGAGTCGGGCCGAGAAATCGAAGCGTCAGGTGCAGTCCCTCCATCTGGACCCAGCGAACCCGCTGGGCGTCCGGACCAAGCGCCGCGCGAACACGATCGACGATGCCCTCGATCTCTTTGGCCATGGGTGGTGGAACGGGTACCGCTACGAAGAGCCGCGGCACGCCGGGGGCCGCTCGTCCCGGTCGTCGATCACGGTCGGGCATCGGCCATGCCGGCTCGATCGGACCGGTCATCGAGGGACAGACTCGGACTCTCGGAGCCAGGTCTCGCGGTCGATCCTGAGGATCTCGAGGGCGCGATCCCGGTCACGCCAGCCCAGGACCTCGACGGTCTTATCCTCGAGCAGCTTGTACGTCTCGAAGAAGTGCAGGATCTCAACCAGGCGGTGCGGACGGATCTGCTCGAGCCGTTCGATGTGGGACTGGTGAGCGTCACCCTCGGCAACACAGAGAACCTTGTAGTCAGCGCCCTTCTCATCGGCCATCTCGAGCACGCCGATCGGGCGCGCCCAGACATGACAGCCGGTGAACGTCGGCTCGTCGATGATCAGGAGCGCATCGGTATGGTCACCGTCGTCCGCACGCGTGCCTTCGATGAACCCATAGTCGAAGTTGTAGTAGACCGCCGACGAAAGCACGCGATCGAGCCGAAAGACGCCCGCCGTCTCGTCGAACTCGTACTTGTTGCGGCTGCCACGCGGAATCTCGACGACGACTTCGATGATCTCCGGGAACTCAATGGGTCCGTGCATGGCGCGGACGATACCCGGTGTCCACCGAACGCGCGCCAACGAGTGCGCGAGGGAGGAGCGCAGGAGGCAACGCCGCGCGCGCCCGGATCAGTTGGGGTCCGGCCGCCCGGTCAGCCGAGGGGGGCGGAAGGCGCCGACGAGCACCGCAGCGAGCGCACCCGAGGGTGCGTGAGCGAGGAGCGCAGGAGGCAACGCCGCGCGCGCCCGGATCACCGGGCGGCTCAGTCGTTGTAGAGGCGCTCCTCGATCAGCTTCTCCTGCACCGTTCGTCCATTCGGATCGAAGCATGAATACTCGAAATGCTTCTCGAACTCGAGATCCACGTTGTCCTGGCCGCCGCGGTTCTTCTCGACCGAGACGATCACCCAGTCCCGGAAACGCTGGGCCTGGTAGGGGTTGAACTCGATGTTGACCTTGGCGACGATGTGGTACT
>JBDTQY010000053.1:0-7356 GCA_039931955.1 Chloroflexota bacterium | reverse complement strand
GCGCCACGGCCCGACCGAGGGCGTACGCCATCGTCGGCTTGAGTTCGATGTTGGCAACGCCGCGGATTCCGTCGGTTCCGAAAAGACGGGGCACGATCCTGGTCAACCTCCTCGGTGATGAAGCTCGATCGGTGCACGCCCGATCACGGCGATGGGCTCGGCCCAGGTTCGGGGAGCGTGATGGTCACCGCGATGGGGTTCGGACTCGCCCCGACCAGCGATAGACCGGTCTGAAGGTTCGCGCTGACAAGAACATCGTGGAGGCCAACCTCCAGTCCCGTCACGTCGAGCGTGAGAACCAGGACGGCACCTGACAGACGATCCAGGTCGGCGACGGAACCGCCGATCGTCACCAGGACGCGGTCGGTCGACAGCGCATAGACGCGGTCGGCGCGCGCGCCGACGAGGATCAGGCCGGCGCTGAACGTCCTGGTCGAGGTGACCGGGCGGAGCGTGACCGTCACATGGATGGTCTCGACATCCGGCGCCTGAACGCCATCCGGGAGCTGAAGCGGGATATCCAGGCTGACCTCCGTCGAGGCTCCCGTGATGACGACCGGGGCCGTGTCGGCGAACTGGAGCGGCGTGATGTTGTCGACGTCGCCCTCGATGCTGACCACGAGCGGATCCACGGATATCGAGGCTACCTCGAATCCGATCGCCGGGGTTCCGATGACCACGGGGCGCACCGGCAACGACCTGGTCTGCCGGTCCGTGAAGATCGGCAGCCGAACCTTGACGTTGGCCGGCTCGAGGTCCACCGGGACGACGAGTTCGCCAGCCGCGTCAACGGCCAGGAGATCGACCGTCCGGTTGATGTCGATGCCCGATGCATCGAGGTTCATCCGCGCCTGCGCCTCGGTCACGCGATCGACCATGGATGCAGCCCCGGTGACGGTGACATCCGTCGCCGAGAGGGTGGGCTCGCCGATTTCCAGGCCGGTCGGAATGGGCCCGTAGGCAACCCGGATCGGGATGCTCTTGCTGATCACGGCGTCGAGCTGGACCGTGATCTGCTTAGGCTCGTAATCGCGTATCTGGACGCGCTGGTCGACGGCGACGACGCGGACCGGGACGGACGTCCTCCCGCCGGTGGCGGCCACGTTCGACAGATCCACCACGGCCCGGAAACTGGAGCTGTCCAGGCGCAGCCCGAGATCCTCGGGAACGAAATATCGGATCTGGCGGACCGCGCCGAGATCGGACAGGATCGTCACATCGGACGACAGGCCGGTGGTCTCGATTGGCACGGAACCGTCAAAGAACTGGGCGCTCGAGGAAACGATCAGGCCCACGTAGAGGAGCACCGCGAAGGCCAACGCTCCAAGCTTGAGGGGCCAATTGTGGAAGACGACGGCCCGGAGTCGATTCATCGCCCGGCCGCGGCCGGGTCGGGGGATTCGGCCCCGGCCCCATCATCGCTTGCGAGCCTCACCGCGGAGGCCGCCACGTTCGGCGCCGCCGAGGGTGTCTGGGCCAGCGGGCGCGGGTCGGTCTTCCCGGCCTGCTCGGCAGTGGGTCGTTGAGCGGAACCAGCCGCGTCACGCGCGGGTCCATCGCTGCCGGAACCGAGCATCATCCGGCCAAGACCGGCCAGGGAGCGCGCTCCGGTCACGCGGCCGGTGCCGGGAATGCGCCGCTTCTTGCCGTCCAAGGTGGGATCCAGCAGGGAGCGGATCGCTCGAGCGAGCTGCAGTTCGTTGAGGTGCCGGATGATCCGCGCTCGCTCGATGAGGCTGACCTGTCCGTTCTCTTCGGAGACCACCACGACGACCGCATCGGTCTGTTCCGTGATGCCGAGCGCCGCCCGGTGTCGTGTCCCAAATCGCTCCGTGTGAACCGTCGTCTCGACCAGCGGCAGGAGGGCGCCGGCGGCAAGAATGGTGTTGCCACGAACGACCACGGCCCCGTCGTGAAGCTTGGTCTTGGGCATGAAGATGGTCCGCAGCAGATCGACGGAGAGGTCGCCGTGGATCATCACCCCGGACTCAGCGATCTCCTCGAGGCCCGTGACGCGCTCCAGGACGATCAGGGCGCCATGTCCATCACCCGACATGAGCGAGGCGGCACGTGCAACCTGGGCGGCTATGTGCTCAGCCGCCGTGTTCTCGCTGGGGAAGAGCCAGGCCAGGGAGCCCACCCGACCGATCCGGTCAAGCGCCCGCCGCAGCTCCGGCTGAAAGACCACCACGAGGGCGAACAGGCCCACGACCGCACCGGCCTCGAGGATCTGGGTGAGGAGTCGGAGCGTCAACGCCTGCGCGACGAAGTAAACGCCAAAGAGGACGCTGACTCCGATCACAAGGCGCACCGCGCGGGTCCCACGAATCAGGCTGAAGAGCCCATAAATGAGGAGCGCGGTGATCCCGATGTCGAGCAACGTCGTTGGCCGAACCTGATCGAGGATCGACGCGAGGACTTGCGGCATCGTTTCCCGAGTGTAGCATCGCGGGCCCGGTCTTCCGGAGCCTCCGTATCAGCCGCCGAGCTGCACAATCAGCCGCCGAGCTGGATCTCCGGCGTTAGACGGCCAGCTCCCGGGGCGATCCCGTGTTCCGTGGCGAACGCCTCGATGGCCGCAGTCGCCGCCTCGTCGGCCTCGAGGGAGGCAAGCCGCGCCAGCAGGCGAACCTTTTCGCTCGCCAGATCGCGCCATCCCCGCGCCATGTGGTTGGCGGCGATCTCGAGCTGCACCTTCGAATCGGCAGGGTCGATGGCCACCAGGATCAACGACGCATCGAGAGCAGCGTCGAGGCGCCCCGACCGGCGTTCGGCGGCCGCGAGCGACAGGAACCGGGCGCGGGCGGCGGGGAAGTCGCCTGCCTCCAGCCGGACGAACGCCTCGATCAGGTCCGCTGCCGGATCGAGCGGTACCGGCGCCGAGGGTGCCTCCGGGTCCGTCGCGCGCCCGGCGGTCCCTCCGTCCGACCCGGCGGATGACGTACCTGGATCCAGCAGCTGCCTGGCTCGGCGCACGGCAACTTCCGCCCGTGGATCATCGGCGAGGCCTTGGAGGCGGGCGACCAGCCGTACCGCGCTGGCCCGGCGCTCCCTCGACTCAGCCAGTGCGAGCGCAGCACAGACCGCGTCACAGGCATCCACCGCTCTACCGTCGCGCTCGAGGACCTCCGCCAGCACATCGTGATCTCGAGCGGCGTCAACGGGGCGCCGGAGCTCGATCCTGGCCTGCGCCCGACCACGAAGTGCCGGCTCGTCCGAAGGGCTCCGGCTGAGGGCCGCAGAGAAGGCGCGCTCGGCGTCCTCGAGCCTCCCGAGCCGGACCAACACCTGACCGCGGCTGACATGCGGGAGGGCCCGATCGGGAGCCATGGTGGCCGCTGATTCATAGGCCGCGATTGCGCTGGACAGCTGTCCATGCTGCGCGGCCACGTGGCCACGCCGCAACGCATCCTTGTACTGCTCGAAGAGGAGTTGACTCATGGTGTCCTGATTGTGGCAGTCTCGTCGCCACGCGCGTCAGACCCGGGACGATCCCCGAGCAATTCGACCAGCAGGCCCTTCTGCACGTGTAACCGGTTTTCGGACTGGCGAAAGATGATGCTCTGCGGGCCATCCATGACCTCGGAGGTGATCTCCTCCCCCCGATGGGCGGGCAGGCAGTGCATGACGAACGCCCGCGGACCGGCGATCCGGACGAGGTCGGCGTCCACTCGGTATCTCTCGAACGCCGCCTGTCGGACTTCGGCCTCCGCCTCCTGGCCCATCGACGTCCATGCGTCGGCATAGATCACATCTGCACCGTCGACAGCGGCCCGTGGATCATGTCCCGTCTCGAGGCGACCGTCGTAGGCAGCAGCGAGCTCGGCCAGCGTCGATACGACGCTCGCGGCGGGTGCGTATCCCTCGGGATGCGCCAGCCGGACCGTCGCCCCCTGCCCGACGGCGGCGAGGGCCAGCGAATGGAAGACGTTGTTGCCGTCACCGACGAAGGCGATGACACGACCTGCCACCGGACCGAGAATTTCCTCGATCGTGAAGACGTCGGCGAGGGCCTGACAGGGATGTTCGTGCAGGGTCAGCGCGTTGATCACCGGGATCGAGGCCTGCTCGGCGAACTCGACCGCGACCTCGTGGGGACCCGTTCGGATGACGATGCCGTCGACGAACCCCTGGAGGTTCCGGGCCACGTCGGCGATCGACTCGCGGACGCCCCAGCCGGCATTCCCCGACGTCAGTTGAATGGCTGAGCCGCCGAGCTGGACCATGCCGGCCTCGAATGTGACACGCGTTCGAAGCGACGGACGATCGAACAGCATCGCCAGGGTTCGCCGGACCAACGGTGGCTGAGCGTGGCGGCGATCGATGCCGAATTCGGATTTGAGGGCCGCCGCAGTCTCGAAGACGCGCCGGACCTCCGGCGGAGTGAGGTCTGCCGCACTGACGAAGTCGCGGCCGCGCAGACTTCCCGCCGCGACCGCGATGGCTGGCCTATCGGGGGGCACGTCGTCCCCTCCCCAAGATCAGCGCTTGGTGTACTGCGGCGCCTTGCGAGCTCGCTTGAGACCGAACTTCTTGCGTTCCTTCATCCGCGGGTCGCGGGTCAGGAGACCTGCCTGCCGAAGAGAAGGACGGAAACCCGGATCCAGCTCGAGAAGTGCGCGCGCGATACCGTGGCGGATGGCGCCCGCCTGACCGGTCACGCCGCCACCCTCGACCTTGACCAGGGCGTTGAATCGCCCCTCGGTCGAGGTGACATGGAAGGGCATACGGACATCGGCTTCATCGATTGCGTTCCCGAAATGCTCGAGCATCGAGCGGCCGTTGACGACGATCTCGCCCTCGCCGGGCATCAGGCGGACACGAGCAACGGCCGTCTTTCGACGACCAGTCCCCGAGTTGTAGGCAATGGTGGCACTCATGGGTGGCTCCTTCGTCAGGCCAGCGGCTCAGGCTGCTGGGCCTGATGCGGATGTTCCGATCCCGCGTAGATCTTCAGTTTGCGAAGCTGCTGGGCTCCGAGTCGGTTGTGCGGCATCATGCCCTTGATGGCGCGGCGCAGGACTTCCTCCGGCCGACGCTCGAGCAGATGTCCCAGGGATTCTTCCTTGAAGCCCTGGGGATGGCCGCTGTGGCGGGCATACGACTTGCTCACGATCTTGTCGCGGCTGACGGTCACCTTGCCGGCGTTGAGGATGATGACGTGGTCGCCCGTGTCGAGATGAGCCGTATACGTTGGCTTGTTCTTCCCCGACAGGACGCGCGCAACCTGGGTCGCGAGGCGGCCCAGCGTCTGGCCCGTCGCGTCCACGACGAACCAGCGTCGCTCGAT
Source organism: Chloroflexota bacterium (assembly GCA_039931955.1). Classification (GTDB taxonomy): domain Bacteria; phylum Chloroflexota; class Limnocylindria; order Limnocylindrales; family CSP1-4; genus UBA5189. Next base: position 2,066 of record JBDTQY010000053.1, on the reverse strand, counting down.
CTCGCTCTCCCGAGCCGTGTAGGTCTTGACGTTCATCGTTCCCTTTGTTCTCCGCTCGTTCGCACCGGTGATCGTCCATAGACGACCCTCCGGAGGCTCAATCCCTGGGCCGGAGCTGCAACTCCGCCAAAGGCCGGTCGACGCTCGGCAAGTGCCGCCACGACCCCAGATTCCGAAATGGTTCCCCTCCCGACGCCGATCAGGGCGGCGACGATGCGCCGGACCATCCCGCGAAGGAAAGCGTTGGCTCGGATGTCGATCGTGATGAGATTCCCATCCCGCCGAACCCGAACGTGATGCACGTTCCGGATCGGCTGCGGATCGGCCCCGCCGAAAGCGGAGAAGTCGTGCCGGCCGACGAAGGCCTGCGCGGCTCGCGCCATTGCGTCCGTATCGAGTCGGTTCCGCATCCAGAGCGCTGTTCGCGCCCGAATGGGGCTCCGCGGCCCATTCCAGACGGTGTAGCGGTACTCCCGGTACCGCGCCGCATGGCGAGGGTGGAATCCCAGCGGCGCCTTCCGCAGGTCGCGAATTGCGACATCTGGAGGAAGGAGACCATTCAGGGCCCCGGTCAACTCCGTTGCCTGGAGGCGCCCCGTGTAGATGAACGAAATCACCTGCCCGGTGGCGTGGACTCCGGCGTCAGTTCGACCTGCGCCGTCGACTGGGAACCGGATACCCCCGGAGAGGGTAGCCAGCGCCGCCTCGAGCGCCCCTTGAACCGTCCGTGCCCCAGGTTGTGACTGGAACCCGGAAAACTCCGTGCCGTCGTATTCGACCCGTGCCCGATAGCGCACGGGGACACTCTCTCGAGTGCCTTGCTTCACGCCCTCAAGGGCGTCCATGGCTCGATCAGACCAACTCGATCTGAACGATCTCGGCTGCGTCGCCCGATCGTTGGCCGATCTTCACGATCCGGGTGAACCCGGACGTTCGATCTGCGTACTTCGGGGCGATCTCGTCGAACAATTTGTTGATGACGAGCGGTTCGTTCGGAAATGCCGACGTGACCGATCGTCGAGCGGCGAGGTCGCCGCGCTTGGCAAGCGTGATCATGTGCTCGACCTGGCCCTGGACTTCCTTGGCCTTCGCCTCGGTGGTCTTGACCCGCTCGTAGCGAAGGATCGATACGGTGAGGTTCTTGAAAAGGGCTTTGCGCGGCCCGGTCTTCCGGCTCAGCTTTCGACCGTCGATGCGATGGGCCATCTAGGCGTCCTCGCCCTCGAATGGCTCATCGTCGGCTTCGGCATCGCCGTCGCTCAGGCCGGCATCCGCGCCTTCACTCTCGGGAAGGATGAACCCGCGCATGAGCAGCCGCTCTTTCATCTCGTCGAGCGACTTCTTACCGAAGTTGCGCATGCGCAGCAGGTCGTCGTCCTTCAGTTGAAGGAGCTGGCCGACCTTGACGATGTTGTTTCGCTTGAGGGAGTTGTAGGCCCGCATCGGCAGATCGAGCTCTTCGATGGGCATGTCAAGCATGTTGGGAGGCAACTGCGGCGCCCCGGCCGCGGGACGGTCGGCGGCCACGGGCACCTGGCCCACGGTCACGAACGGACGGAACTGATCCATCAGCATCTGTGCCGATCGGCTGAGCGCCTCTTCAGGGGTGAGCGTTCCATCAGTCTCGATCTCGATGGTCAGCTTGTCGTAGTTGGTGATCTGGCCAACACGCATGCTCTCGACCCAGTAGTTGACCTTGCGAACCGGCGCAAAGATCGCGTCGACGGCGATGACACCGATCGGCAGTGCCTCGGCTCGCTCGGCACCCAGATAGCCGACGCCTCGCTCGACGGTCAGATCCATCTCGATCGTCACGTCATCCGCATCGAGCGTCATGAGCACGAGCTCGGGATTGACGATCTCGATATCCGCGGATTCGATGAGATCGGCAGCCAGCACGGGACCGGCGCCGCTCTTTGAGAGACGCAGCTGGACCGGATGCGATGCGAAGCTCTTGAGACGGAGCTTCTTGACGTTGAGAACGATCTGGGTGACGTCTTCCTTGACGCCAGGGATCGTCGAGAATTCCTGGTACACGTCCCGGATCTGGATGGACGTCACGGCCG